>DASTGL010000125.1:0-6853 GCA_035719145.1 Solirubrobacterales bacterium | reverse complement strand
GGTGGTCGAAAAAGCGCTGCCGCCGCTGCGCACGATCGTCTCCCCGGAAACGAACTTCGGCGGCTTCTGGCGGGCGCTCGAGGACCTCTCCGCGACCGTCGCGCCGGTGGCCGAGACCCAGGCGAGCATGTTCGTCGCTCTCGACCGCACCTTCGCCGCCTTCGCCCGGGTCTCCCGTCCCTTCATCCAGGAAACGATCGAAAAGAGCCCGCCGACCCTCGACGAGGTCAACGCCGACCTGCCGGTCCTGCGTCCCTTCCTCGACGACACCGCCCGCTTCTTCACCGCTCTGCGCCCGGGGGTGAAAGCGCTGGCGAGGACCTCGCCGGTGATCGCCGAATCGCTGCACGCCGGGATCCCGGTCCTCAATGCCTCGCCGGTGCTGAACGAGCAGCTGCCGCCGACGGCGGAAGCGCTGGTCGACTTCCAGGAAGCCCCCGGCGTGATGAGCGGCCTCAAGCTCCTGACCAGCACCAACCGGGTGCTGAAGCCGTCGCTCGCTTACATCGTCCCCAGCCAGACGGTCTGCCACTACTGGTCGCTGGCCTTCAGCGAGGTGGCCAACGCCGCAAGTCAGGGCAACAGCAACGGCAACTGGCTCCAGTTCATCTCCTTCGCCCCTCCCGAGGGACCGAACAGCGAGAGCACCTTCGCGAGCGCTCCCGCCGACGACCCGGCTGACAAGGCAAATCACCTCCACTACAACCCCTATCCGCAGGCTGCGGCGCCCGGGCAGAAGAAGGTTTGCGAAGCGGGGAACGAGAAATACGTCCGAGCCCAGACCATCATCGGGCACTCTCCCGAGCTTTGGGGCACCACGACGGCCACCGGAGGCGAAGAATGAGCCGCCTTCCCGAGCGAGATCGGCGCGCGGCAGCGTCCAAGAGCGGGCGCTTCGGCTGGCGGCCCAGCAACGTGACGATCGCGATCATCTTCATCCTCATCTTCACGATCGGGCCCTACCTGGCCTTCACCAAACACGTGCCCTTCACCAGCCACGGGTACGAGGTCAAGGCGACCTTCTCGAACTCGGCCAACATCGCCACCAACTCGCCGGTGCGGATCGCCGGGGTCGACGTCGGCAAAGTGATCTCGACCAGCCGCGACGGCGACAACACCACCGTCACCTTCACCGTCGACGAATCGGGCCGGCCGATCCACGACGACGCCTTCGCCGCGATCCGGCCGCGGATCTTCCTCGAGGGCAACTTCTTCCTCGAACTCGACCCCGGCAGCCCGAGCGCGCCGGAGATGGACAGCGGCGGCACGATCCCGGTCAGCCGCACCTCGACCGCGGTCCAGATCGACGAAGTCCTCAGCGCCCTGCAGTCGCCCGTCCGCGCCGACCTCGGCCGCCTGCTCGAAGGCTATGGCAAGGCGCTGACCAACAAACCGACCGCGGCCGAAGACAAGACGCAGCTGCCGGAGGTGAAAGGCCGCAGCGGGGCCGAATCGCTCAACGACGCCTTCAAGTACGGCGGCGACGCCGGCCGCTACGGCGCCCAGGTGACCAATGCCTTGCTCGGGACGCAGCAGCGCGACCTGGCGAAGTTGGTCGCGAGCTCGGGACAGGCCTTCGGCGCTCTCGCCAGCCGCCAGCGCGACCTGCAGGGGCTGATCGACAACTTCAACACCTTCACCGGCGCCCTCGCCACCCAGTCGACCAACCTCTCGGCGACGGTGCGGCTGCTGGCGCCGACCCTGCGCATCACCCACGCCTCGCTGGTCAGCCTCAACCGCACCTTGCCGCCGCTGCGCACCTACGCGATCGAGCTGCGGCCGGCGGTGGCGGAGCTGCCCGGGCTGATCAGCGCCTCGAAACCGTTCCTCGCCCAGATCCGCCCGCTGATCTCCGGCAAGGAGGCCGGCGGCGACGTCAAGCTGCTGCAGGAATCGACTCCGGGTCTCGCCGGAGCCGCCCAAGCCGGCAAGCAGGTGACGCTGCCGCAGCTCAACCAGCTCAGCCTCTGCACCAGCAAGGTGATGGTCCCGACCGGCAACGAGGTGATCGACGACCGCTTCAGCACCGGCGGTCCCAACTACCGCGAGTTCCTCTACAACCTCGTCAACTTCGCCGGGGTGGCGCAGAACTTCGACGGCAACGGGCCGTATGCGCGGACGCAGGTTGGCGGCGGTGACGTCTTGGTAGGCGAGCCGAATCCGAACGCGCCGAAAGAACTCCTCACCGAACACGTCAACTACGCCCACACGATCGAAGAACCCCAGGGCACGCAGCCCCAGCTCGGCGGTCAGCCGCCCTTGAAGCCCGGCGTGCGCTGCTACACGAACCCGGTGCCAGACGTCAACGGGCCGCTGGGTCAGGTCGGCCCTGCGTCTCCGACCGTCGCGGGAGCGGAACCGTGAGCGAGCCGACGAAGACCAACCGCTTCACCCACTTTCGCGCCTGGCTGGCGCGGCAGGCCCGCGGGCGCCGTAAAGACACGATCGCGATCTTCGTCCTGGCGATCGCCGGCGTCGTGATGATGCTCGGGATCTTCGTCCAGCAGAAAGCCTCGCTGCCGTCGTGGCTGCCGCTGGTCGGCGAAGAATTCGAACACATCTCGGCCCAGTTCTCGACCGCCCAGGCGGTGACGCCCGGGCAGGGCCAAGCGGTCGACGTCGCCGGGATCCAGATCGGCAAGGTCACCTCGGTCGACCTCGAAAACGGCCACGCGGTCGTCGGCATGGACATCGAGCCGAAGTACATGACGCTGATCCACCCCGACGCCAGCTTCCTGCTGCGGCCGAAAACGAACCTCAACGACATGGTCGTCGAGATCGAACCCGGCAAGGAAAAGGGCCACGTCGAAGACGGCGCCGAATTCACCCTGGCGCAGACCGAACCGAACACGAACCTCGACGCCTTCCTCGGCACCCTCGACGCCGACACCCGCCAGTACCTGCAGCTGCTGGTCGCCGGCGGCGCCCAGGGCATCGGCGGCCGCGGCAAACAGCTCGGCAACGCCCTGCGCCGCTTCGGCCCCTTCGTCCACTACACCGCGAAGCTGAACAAGGCGGTCGCCGCCCGCCACGTCGCCTTGGCGCGGACGATCCACGACTTCAACCTGCTGACCACCGAACTCGCCCGCCGCGAAGACGCGGTCAAGCGCTTCGTCACCTCCTCGAAATCGGCGCTCGGCAACTTCGCCAACCAGCAGGAATCGGTGCAGGCGGCGTTCCGCGAATTCCCCTCCGCCCTGGAAGCGGCGAAAGCCGGGCTCGCCAGCTCCAATCGCTTCTCACAGGTCGCCTACCCGAGCCTGGTCAAGCTGATCCCGCAGGCCCAGGCGCTGACCCCGGCCTTCCGGGCGACCGAGAAGCTGTTCGCCGAAACCACGGCGCCGATCCGCGACCAGATCCGACCGTTCAGCCGCGAAGTCCGCTCGGTCCTCACCCACAGCGCCGAAGCCGCCGAACCGTTCGAAAAGACGGTGCGCAGCTTCGGCAACTCGCTGACCGGCTTCAACTCCTTCCTCAACGAGCTCGCCTACAAGCCGAAGGGCAGCAGGGAGAGCTCCCTCTTCTACCTGCCCTGGCTCAACCACGACTTCAACAACGCCTTCAACCTCGAAGACGCCGGGGGGCCGATCCTGCGCGGCCTCGTCGAGGTCCCCTGTAACGCCTCCGAACTCGGTTACGGCCTGGCCAACCGCCGGGCGACCCTCTTCAACCGGCCGTTCCTCCAGACCCTGCTGGAAACGCTGAACATCCCCCGCCAGAAGGAAATCCACGTCTCGTTCCCGACCGAATCCGGTACCTGCGAAGTGCCGAGGGGAGGAACGAAATGAGCAAGCGCGCCCCCAGCACCACCCAGCTCCTCGTCATCACCGGCTTCGCGCTGTCGTGCTTCGGGATCCTGCTCTTCCTCTGGGTCACCTTCGGCGGCCCGACCCCGTTCCGCGCCAAGACCTACGAGGTCAAGATCCCCTTCAACGAGGCGACGCAGCTGGCCGAACAGTCCGACGTTCGCATCTCCGGCGTCAACGTCGGCAAAGTCCAGAGCATCGACCTGGCGCCGAACGGCAAGCAGGCGCTGGCGATCGCGGCGATCGACGACCGCTACGCGCCGCTGCCGGAGTCGACGCGGGCGATCCTGCGGACGAAGACGCTGCTCGGCGAGACCTACATCGAACTGACGCCGGGCTCGCGCCAGGGCCCTGAACTGAAGGACGGCGGCACCCTCCCCGAGGCGAACGTCGCCGAATCGGTCCAGCTCGACGAGATCTTCCGCACCTTCAACGCCCGCACCCGCGGCGCCTTCCAGGAATGGATGCAGGAATCGGCGGTCGCGATCAACGGCCAGGGGCAGAGCCTCTCCTACGCCCTCGGCAGCCTAGAACCGACCTTTACCGAACTCGACAAGCTCTTCCGCGTCCTCGACAGCCAGCGCCTCGCGGTCGGCCAGCTGTTCCGCAACGGCGCCACCACCTTCACCGCCCTGCGCGGGCAGAACGGTGAGCTGGCGAACCTGATCCGCAGCTCCGACGAAGTTTTCTCGACCACGGCGCGGCGCGACCGCGACATCGAAGCCCTCTTCCGCGCCTTCCCGACCTTCCTCGACGAGAGCCGTCTCACCTTCAGTCGCCTTCGCGGCTTCTCGGAAGAGGCCGATCCGCTGATGAAGCAGCTGGTGCCGGCGGCCGAAGAACTCTCGCCGACCCTGATCGCGCTCTCGAAGCTGGCGCCGGAATCGAAGGCGCTGTTCGAAGGGCTGGAACCGGTGATCAAGCGGGCGCCGTCCGGCTTCTCCGCCCTGCGCAAGCTCTTCCGCGACGAATTCCCGCCGCTGCTGCGCGCCGCCGATCCCTTCATCCGCAACCTCAACCCGATCCTGATGGGGCTGAAGCTCTACAAGGGCGAGACCACCTCGTTCTTCGCCAACCTCGCGGCGACCTTCGCCGGCGAACTGCCCCTGCCGGAAGGGGCGCCGGAAAACTCCGAACGGCCCCACTACCTGCGGGTCGTGGGTGGCATGAACCCGGAAACCATCACGACCTATCCTCGGCGTCTGACGATCAACCGCAACAGCGCCTACAGCCCGCCGAAATGGGCCGAAGGCCTGATCAACGGCCTGCCGAGCTTCGATACCCGGCAGTGCACCACCGGGATTGTCGCCAAGCTCAACCCCGAAGACGCCAACGACCCGGCCTTCCAGGAACACGCGACCGCGACCGAAGGCAAAAACGAATTGGGCGAACCGGATCCCTCCAAAGACAAAAGCCAGGCGGAAAACGCCAAGCTCCTCTTCGAACGGATCCAGCAGTACGCCTTCGCCGGCAAGACCAGCACCTCTGAAATCGCCGCCCCGCCCTGCAAGCAGCAAGCCCCGTTCGAACCGATCTACGGCAGCGGCGCCACCCAGTACCAGCACACCTTCGAACAGCCGCAGCCGTAGGGCGCGCCGGGCCGGCGCGCCCCGCGGCGGCTACGCCCGCTCGTACCGCGTCAGCGCGATCCCGTCGCCGACGGTCTTCGCCTCCGCCAGCTGCAGGCGGTGCTTGGCATCGCCCTCGGGGAAGAGGCGCTTGCCCTGGCCGAGCAGGACCGGGAAGACCATCAGCCGTAGCTCGTCGACGAGGCCGGCCTCGATCAGGGCTTGGACGAGGGTGGCGCTGCCGGCGACGAGGATGACGCCGTCGACCTCGTCCTTGAGGGCGGCGACGGAGTCGGCGGGGTCGCCGCTGAGGACGGTGGTGTTCTGCCAGTCCGGCTGCTCGAGGGTGGAGGAGACGACGTACTTCGGCATCGTGTTCATCTTCTCCGCGAAGCCGGCCTCGTCTTCCATCTTCGGCCAGGCAGCGGCGAAGCCTTCGTAGGTGACCCGGCCGAGCAGCTGAGCCTCGGCCTCCTGCAGCTCCTCGAGCTTGAACTTGTCCCCCTCGGTCCCACGCTCGAACTCGAAAGCCCAGCCGCCGCGGGCGTAGTCCTCGGCCCCGCCCGGGTCCTCGACCACCCCGTCCAGCGAGATGAACTCGGTAACCACGATCTTCCCCATCACTTCCTCCTTCGTTGGCGAGGCCGGTCTTTCCGAACCCTTCTACACCCAACGACGAGCGGGAGGGGGAGAACTCATCGCCGCTGAGCCCTTAGGGGGTCATGCCACGGCGGAAACTCAGAAAAGGCCGGATGCTCACCGCCCACGAGCCGGAATGGGAGCCGCTGCTCAACTTCGCCCCCGATCACGTCGGCGACTTCATGTGGATGTACGGGATTCAGCTCACAGACGGGACGAGGGTGCAGGCCTACAAGCACTACTGGAACCGAAACTACCTGCACCTCGACGATGAAGGGCGAGCCTTTGTCTACGTCGGGAAGCAGCGCTATGAGGAGGTCAACCCACCGTGGCTCCTCCACCGCGTCCTCGAAGAGGAGCTGGAGCGGCGCTATAGTGTCAGACAAAATGTTTGGCCCGAGGAACCGATCATCCGCTTCGCCCGTTCAGCGACGAAGCACCGCATCTCCAGGGAGCGAGCGCTCTACGTCGTCGAGCGATGCGGATTCCAGATCGTTGAGCGCCGGCGTAGCGAGGACTTCCGGAGCGGCCCTGACAAGCGCGTGTATTTCTTCGGCGACGACCTGGAGGGAGTCCGGCTTGAGGTTGTGGCAGCTCAAACGGGGGATGAGGAGATCACGGTGATCCACGCGATGAATCTGAGAGACAGGTTCTTGGAGCTGTATGAGGAGGCAAAAGAATGGCGAAGGTGAGGAAGACGAAAGCCGAAGAGGATGCGCCCCTGGGCGTGACCCTTGGTGGCACCGTAATCACCGAGGAGCTGGCCGAAAAGTGGGCCGAAGAAATCGAGCAGAACCCGCCAGATCCATCCACCCTCGAGCGTCGCTACGTCGGGCGCCC
>DASTGL010000124.1:0-11358 GCA_035719145.1 Solirubrobacterales bacterium | reverse complement strand
GTCGAAGAACTGCGCGTAGGCGTTCTCGGTCTCGGCTTCCTGGTAGGTCTGCCGGATCCGGGTGAGGAGCTTGGGCGCGAAGTAGATGCCGACCGACTTGCCCGCCTTCAACGCTTCGCTGGCGATCAGCATTCCCAGGGTCGTCTTGCCGGTCCCCGTTCCTCCCATGAACCAGATCCCCCGCCCCTGGCGAAGGTTGTCGCCGAGGTTGTCGACGTAGTCGCGGGCGGCGGTGACGACGTGGCGGGTGGTCATATCCCGGGCCATGTCGGCGACCGGCGGCCGGTCGAAGGAGACGCCGCGGTAGCGGGCCGGGATCGCCGAGGCGATGCCGCGGCTGCGCCCCTTGTTCAGTCGCTCGGCCCGGCAGTCGCAGGGCCGCGCGACGTCTTCGGGACCGAGGATCCAGCCGGAGCCGTCGCAGACGCCGAGCGGGCAGGCCTGTTCGCGGAAGGGCTCGGAGCGGGCGATCGCCGGCATCAGAAGTCAGGCCCCGCGGCGGCGGCGTCGGCGAACGGCGGCTCTTCGCCCGCCGGCTGCTCGATCGGCGCCTCCTGGTGGGCGTGGTCGGCGAATTTCGGGAAGCGGTCGAGGAAGACCAGCTTCCTGGTCCCGATCGGGCCGTTCCTGTGCTTGGCGATGATCAGGTCGGCCAAGCCGTCGGGCTCCTCGTCGGGGTCGCGGTAGTAGTCCTCGCGGTAGAGGAAGGCGACGACGTCGGCGTCCTGCTCGATCTGGCCCGACTCGCGCAGGTCGGAGAGCTGCGGCTTCGGCGGCGTCCGCTGCTCGGGCGCACGCGACAGCTGCGAGATCGCAACCACGGGGACCTCGAGCTCGCGGGCGAGGATCTTCAGCCCGCGGCTGATCTGTCCCACCTGCTCGACCCGGTTGGCACGATGGTCGTCGGAGCGCATCAGCTGCATGTAGTCGAGGATGATCATGCCGAGGCCGCCGCGCTCCTGTTCCTGGGCGTGCAGCCGCCGCGCCTTCGCCCGCAGGTCGAGGATCCCGAGGTCGGAGGAGTCGTCGAACCACAGCGGCGCCTCTTCCAGCTCGTTGCAGGCGCGGACCACCTTCGGCCAGTCGCGCTGGGAGACCTGGCCCTTGCGCAGTTTGTCGCCGGAGATCCGCGCCCGGCAGGCGATGAAGCGCTGGGCGAGCTCGACCTCGGACATCTCGAGCGAGAAGAAGGCGACCGGAAGCTGGCGCTTGACCGCCACGTTTTCGGCGATGTTGGCGACGAGCGCGCTCTTGCCCATTGCCGGGCGGGCGGCGACGATGATCAGGTTGCCGGGCTGGAAGCCGCCGGTGACCGCGTCGATGTCGCGGAAGCCCGAGGGGGTGCCGGTCATCTCGGTCTCTCCGGTGGAGAGCTTCTCCAGCCGGTCGACCTCGTCGTGGAGGATGTCGGAGAGCTTCTTGAAGTCGCTGGCCTGCTCTTTGTGGGCGACTTCGAAGAGCAGTTTCTCCGCCCGCTCGGAGAGTTCGCGCGGCTCGCCGTCGCGCTCGTTGACCCAGCCCTGGATCTCCTGGCCGGCGCCGAGCAGCCGCCGCAGCAGCGAGTTCTGCTGGACGATCTCGGCGTAGTGTTTGGCGTTGGCGGCGGCCGGGACTTTTGCCGCCAGCTCGGAGACGTAGTGCCTGCCGCCCGCGTCCTCGATCTTGTTGTGCTGGGTCAGCGCCTCGCTGACGCTGAGCTCGTCGACCGGCTTCGAGGCCGCGTAGAGGTCATGGATCGCCCCGAAGATCTCGCGGTGCTTGTCGAGGTAGAAGTCGGCCGCGTTCAGCTTCACCTCATCGATCACCCGAGTCAGAGTCGACTCGGCGACCAGCATCGCCCCGAGGACCGACTCCTCGGCCTCGATGTTCTGCGGGGGGACGTGGCTGGTCGGCGGCTGCGGCATGGGTCCTAGTAAAGGCGTCCCGGCGGCGGATTCAGGGGCGAGACGGGATGCCCGTCAAGCAAACCAAAGGGAGGGCACAACCACGTGCGCCTTCCGTGCAAATGCCGTCGAAAGCTCGTTGCGCTTGCGTTTGATTTACGCGGCAGTTCCGAAGGAGAGCTGGTGCGGGTGGGCCGGCGGGATCGCGCCTTCCTGCTCGGCCCGCCGCTCGCCGCGGCGGAGCATCCGCAGGGTGAGGATGGCGATGCTGAGGATCGCCGTGGCGCCGAGGCTGAGCTGGACGCTGAGCAGGCCTTCGCGGCTCCAGTAGACGTCACGCAGGTCGAGCAGCAGGGCCGCCTCGTCGAAGGTAAGGCCGATGCCGGCGCCCATCGGGATCGCCAGCCGCTGCTCGATCGCGTCGTTGTCGGTCAGCAGCGCCGCGGTGCCGGAGCTGAAGGCGAGGAGGATGCCGGGGACGAAATGGTGGATGTGGCGGCCGCCGATGTGGACGTTGCGGAAGGGACCGTGCCCGTCGCGGATCCCCCAGGTCGAGAGCCGCACGGTGGCGAAGGAGCCGAGGAAGCCGGCCAGGAGGTTGAAGAGGACGGTTTCGTAGCGGGGGGCCTCTTCATAGCCGCGCACGGCGACTTCGACCGTGTCGGCAGCGGCTGCGGGAGCCGATTCGAGCAGCGCTTCCGGGTCGCTCGCCTCGCTCGCGCGGCGGGCGAGCATGCGGCTGAACTGGCCGGCGACGACTGCTCCGGCGGCCCCGAGGGCAACTGCGGCGAGGCCGACCGTCGCTCGCTCGGAGCGAACCCAACCGGCCCTGCGACGACGGAAGGGGACTACTTCTCCTCGCTGATGATCGTCTTCACGGCGGCGTTGGTGCCGTCGGAGAGCTGGATCTCGACCATGAAGGTGCCGAGTTCGCGCAGCGGCTGCTCGAGCTGGACCTGTTTTTTGTCGATCCGCAGGTCGCGCGCCTCGCGCAGGGCGTCGACGATCTCCTTCGGGCCGACCGAGCCGAAGAGCTTGCCGTCCTCGCCTGCCCGCTGGTGGATCGTGAGGACCGTTTTGCCGAGCAGGCCGGCGGCTTCGGTTTCGCGTTCGCGGCGCGCTTCGGCGGCGCGCTCGGCCGCCTCCATCCGCCGTTTGGCTTCCTCCAGCGCCCCGGCGGTGGCCGGCTGGGCCAGCTTGCGGGGGATCAGGTAGTTGCGCAGGTAGCCGGGGGCGACGTCGACGACGTGTCCGCGCTCGCCGAGGGAATCGACATCCGCAAGCAGGATCGCCTGCGCCATCAGCGCTCTCCGACGTAAGGCAGCAGGGCGATTTCGCGCGCCCTTTTCACCGCTACCGAGAGCTGCCGCTGGTGACGGCGGGAAAGTCCGGTGACCCGGCGCCCACGCGTCTTCCCCTTGTCGGAGAGGAAGCGGCGCAGCAGGTTCAGGTCCTTGTAGTCGACGACCTCGGAGTTGACCCGCGTGTATTTCCGGGGACGCGCACGGTCAGCGCCACGGCGACCGCGCCGCGCACCGCCCGTACGGGATGAAGACTCAGTTGCTCGTGCCATCGGCCGCGCATGCTACAGAGCGCCGCTGGGCGGCGCTCTGTGAGGCTCGCTCCGGAAAGGGTTCCCCTAAAAGGGGATGTCGTCCTCGGACGCTCCGCCGCCCCCGCCCCCGGCAGGGGCGGTTTCGAAGTCGCCCATGTCGGCGGGCACGTCGCTCTGGGGCGGAGAGAAGCCACCGCCGCCGCCACCGTTGGCGTTGCCGCCGCCACCGGACCCGTCGCGGGAGCCGAGGAACTGGACGGTGTTGGCGATGATCTCGACGCTCTGGCGTTTGTTGCCGCCCTGGTCCTCCCACTCGCGCCAGTCGAGCCGACCTTCGACCGCGACCGGGCGGCCTTTGGAGAGGTAGTTGGCGCAGTTCTCGCCCTGCGCCCCCCAGACGGTGACGTCGAAGTAGTTGGGCTTGTCGACCCAGTTGCCGCTCTGGTCTTTGCGGCGGCTGTTGACCGCCACCCGAAGCTTGCATACGGCGGTCCCACTGCCGAGATGACGCAGCTCCGGGTCCCGGGTCAGGTTCCCGGTGACGACCACCACGTTCACATTCGAAGCTGCCAATTCCCTCACTCCTTGCGCATTCGCTTATCTGGACTCCAGTCTAAGGAGCTGGACGGCGCGACTCTCCCCTCTGGCAGAGCGGGTTCCCGCAAACAGCGCGGGCTATGCGGCCGGATTACTCCTCGGAGTCTTCGGGAGCGTCGCCGCGATCGTCGCGGGCTCCCTGGGCGCTGCGCTCGCGCGGGCCCGGCGAGGCGGTGACCGCAGGCGGGACGATCACCGGTGCGTCGGGATCGACCTTGAAGATCCGGAATCGGAGGACGCCGTCGGCGATCTTTAGGTTGTGGTCGAGCGAGTCGAGCAGGTCGCTCGGGGCCTCGAACCGCATCCAGCGGTAGTCGGCCTCGGTGCGGCGGTTGATTTCGTAGGCCATCTTCCGCAGGCCCCAGGAGTTCTCGTGCTTGAGGCTGCCCGAGCCCTCGATCTGGCCGCGCGCATCCTGCGCCAGCGCGTCGCGGGCAGGGGCGTCCAGCTGGGGGTCCAGCATCAGGACAAGCTCGTATTCGCGGGGTGCGGCCAAAACGGCGAAGGACTATAGCGGCGAGTTGCCGCCGGAGGAGCCCGCTCCGCGCCCCAATCAACTGTCTAGTCTCTTGAGACGTGAGCTCCTCGCCGCTGATCATCGTCTCCAACCGCGGTCCGCTCCAGTTCGATCGCGACGAGAACGGCGAGCGTACGGTGCGCCGCGGTGGCGGTGGCCTGGTCACCGCCCTCTCGGGCTTGGTCTCCCACCGCGACGCGCTCTGGATCGCCTCGGCGATGACCGACGAGGACGTCGCCGTCTCCGAAGAGGCGGGCGGCGCGGTCGAGCAGGAGCTGGACGGCGTCGAGTACCGGGTCCGCCTCGTCGGCAGCGATCCGACCGCCTACGACCGCTTCTACAACGTCATCGCCAACCCGATCCTCTGGTTCATCCAGCACTACCTCTGGGATATCTCCAACGCTCCGGACATCCGCCAGCAGGAGCTCGACGCCTGGGACGAGGGCTACCAGACGGTCAACCAGGACATCGCCGCCGCGGTTCTCGCCGAGATCGAGGGGCAGGAGCGGCCGCTGGTGATGCTCCACGACTACCACCTGTACACGGCGCCGGGGATGATCCGGGCCGAGCGCCCCGACGTCTTCCTCCACCACTTCGTCCACATCCCCTGGTCGCAGCCGGACAGCTGGCGGATCCTCCCGAACCGGATCCGCGACGCGATCTTCGAGGGGATGCTGGCCAACGACATCATCGGCTTCCACACCCACGCCTACTGCATCAACTTCCTCCGCTGCTGCGACGAACTGCTCGAGGACGTCGAGGTCGACTACCACGCGGCCGAGGTGCGGCACGCCGGCGGTAAGACGATCGCCCGCGCCTACCCACTGGGGATCGACGCCGAGCGCCTGCGGCGGGCGGCGCAGTCGCCCGAGGTGGCCGAAGCCGAGCGCGAGGTGCTGGAGCGCCGCCGCCAGCACCTGATCATCCGCGTCGACCGCGCCGACCTCTCGAAGAACGTGCTGCGCGGCTTCACCGCCTTCGACACCTTCCTCGCCCAGCACCCGGAGTTCCGCGAAAAGGTGACCTTCATCGCCCACCTGCAGCCCTCGCGCCAGGACGTGCCCGAGTACGCCGAGTACCTGGAGCGGATCGAGGCCCTGGTCGCCGTCGTCAACCACCGCCACGGGACCACCGACTGGATGCCGATCGACCTGAAGATCTACGAGAACTTCTACGACGCGGTCGCCCGCTACAAGCACTTCGACCTGCTGATGGTCAACTCGCTCTTCGACGGGATGAACCTGGTCGCCAAGGAGGCGCCGGCGGTCAACACCCGCGACGGGGTGCTGATGCTCTCGGAGAACACCGGCTCCCACCAGGAGCTGATCGACTACGTCCTCTCGGTCAACCCCTTCGACATCCAGGAGCAGGCCGACGCGATCCACCGGGCGCTGACGATGGACCCCGAGCGCAAGCGCGCCTGGGCCGAGGGCCTGCGGGAGATCATCTTTTCCCGCAACCCCGGCGACTGGGTGGACGATCAGCTGCAGGACATCGAAGCCGCCCGCCAATCGATCGCCTGAGGGGGGAGAGTTCGGCCCCGCCGATCCCTTAGGGGGTCGTGCGCGGAATCCGAGTCCGATGGTCAAGCGCGGCGAAAGCGGCAGCGATAGCCGTAGTCGCGCTGCTTGCCCTGCAGACCCTCCCGTCTCTCCTCAAGCCCCCCGAGCCACCGCCGCCCGCCCCGGACATCGGTCTGCCACGGGTGATCCCGACCGAGCCGCCGCCGGAATCACCACCGCCAAAGTCGCGGTTCCAAAGTCAGGTCCTGCACGACAAAAGAACCACGAAACCGACCCAGGTCGATCCCTCGGCTAAAGCGCGGTTCCAAAGTCGGGAAATACACGACAAAGGAACCACGCGATCGAAGGCGCCTTCACCGCCGCCTGCGCCTCCCTCCGCTGCATCGCCGCAACCCGAACCGCCTGCCTACGTTCCGCCCGCGCCTCCGGCGCCTGAACCTGCGCCTGCTCCTGTTGCCCCGGTGCCCGCGCCCGCGCCCTCAGCACCGCCGCCCGTCGGCGACGGGTCGGAAGAGTTCGCGCCGCGCTAGCGGCTAATCCAGGTCGGTGAAGAGCTGGAGCCAGTCGCGCAGGAGGCGCGGGGTGAGGAACTCGCGGCGGGCGTGCTCCTTGCCCTCGCGGCCGAGCTTCTTGCCCAGCTCCGGGTCCTGGAGGATCTCCAGGCAGCGCTCGGCGCACTCCTGCGGCGAGTTGACCAGATAGCCGCTGACCCCGTCCTCGATCTGCAGCGGGATGCCGCCGACGTTGCCGGCCACGGTCGGTCGGCCCTTCCAGAGCGCCTCGGTGACGGTGAGGCCGAAGCCCTCTCGGATCGACTTCTGCAGGCAGATGTCCGACTGCGACTGGAAGGCGTTGACCTCGATCGCGCCGACGTTGTTGAGGTTGCTGAGGATTTTGATGTCGTCGTCGCCACCGGCGTATTCGAAGGTCTTCTGGAAGTACTCCATCCCCTCGGGGTCGTCGGTGGCCATCGAGCCGACCATCGCCAGCTGCGCCTCCGGCACCTGCTCGGTCACCTGACGGTAGGCGTCGATGACGCCGATCGGGTCCTTCCAGGGGTCGAAGCGCGAGACCTGGGTGATCAGCGGCCGGTCGACGTCGATTCCGAACTGGCGGCAGACGAAGGCGGCGTCCTCCGGCGAGAAGGCCATGTTCTTCGGCGAGAGCGGGTCGATCGCCGGGGGGCAGATGCGAACCGCGTCGCGATGAGCGCCCATGTCGTTGGGCACGTACTGCTCCATGTGCCAGACCGAGGCGTCGTACTCTTCGATCATCGGCAGCAGCCGCTCGATCGGCGCCGGGTTCGGCGTCGAGAGGTCGATGTGGCAGCGCCAGATCCACTTGCCGCCCTTCTCCCGGGCGCCGCGGCGCAGGCCGATCGGCTGCGGGTCGTGGACGATCACCACGTCCCATTCGCCCTGCAGCCCCTCGGCGTTCATCTGGTTGATCTCGTCGAAGACCTTCCATTGCTCGTCGCTCAGCGACTCCTCGGCTCCCTGCAGGGAGTTGTGGAGGAGCTTGGTCGCTTCGAAGAACTCTTCTTTGCCGAAGATCACGTGCCAGTGCGCGTCGATGCCGACGTCGCGCATCAGCGGCACCAGGGTGTAGAGGATCTCCGAGACGCCGCCGCCGAACGCGGTGGCGCTGACGTGCAGCACCCGCTTCCCCTTCAGCGGCTCGGCGAGCTGGCGGATCTGCTCCGTCAGGTCTTTGCCGACGATGTGGGTGTAGTCGGTGAGGGTCTTGTGGCCGAGGGCGACTTCCTGAAGCAAGGCTGGAGTTCTACACCGATAGGCGGCGACATGCTGTCCAGCCGCGGCGCCCGGCCGGCTAGTCGGAGCTCGGGCTGTCCGGCCGCTTGCCGAGCGTCAGCTCGACCTTCTCCCGCTGATTGTCGTGCAGCACGGTCAGCGTCACCTTGTCTCCCGGCTTGTGGGCGGCGATCACCCGCGCCAGGTCGTTTTCCTCGACGATGTCCTGACCGTCGATCTGCAGGATCACGTCGCCGCCGGTCTCGTATTCGCCGGCCTGGAAGCGCACTTTGTCGTTGCCGCCTTCGAGCCCGGCCTTCTCGGCCGGTCCCCCGGAGACGACTTCGGAGAGCAGTCCGCCGAAGGTCGTGTTGAGCCCGAGCTTGCGGGCAAGCTGCGGGTAGAGCGCCTGGCTGGAGACGCCGAGGTAGGCGTATTCGGCGGTTCCGTCTTCGCGCAGCTGGGCGACCGAGCGCTTGATCGCTGAGATCGGCACCGCGAAGCCGACACCGTCGTTGGCGCCCGAGTTGGTCTCGATCTGCGGGTTGATGCCGACCCCGCGGGCGCCGGCATCGAGCAGCGGCCCGCCGGAGTTGCCGGGGTTGATCGAGGCGTCGGTCTGGATCGCGCCGAAGATTTCGAACTGGGTCAGCGATTTGACCGAGCGGTCGGTGGCGGAGACGACGCCGACCGAGAGCGACTGCTGCTCGCCGAAGGGGCTGCCGATCGCCGCCACCGGCTGTCCGACCCGCAGGTCGGCGTCGTCGCCCAGCTCCAGCGGTTGCAGCGGCAGCCCGGCCGGCGCGACCTTGAGCAGGGCGACGTCGACGAACGGGTCGAAGCCGACGATCTCGGCCGGGACGACGTTGCGATCGGGGAACTCGATGTAGACGTTCTTCGCCGGCTTGCGCTCCCCGCTCGATTCGTCGGTGACGACATGGGCGTTGGTGACGATCTCGCCATCCTTGTCGAGGACGAAGCCCGACCCCTCAGCCGCCCCGGCGCCGCCGCCGAAGACCGAGCGGATCGTGACCACGCCGGGCGAGGCTTCCCGGTAGACCTGGCTGGCGTCGAAGCCGGGGCTCGAGGCCTCGATCGCGACCTGCGGCTGCGGCGCCGGTTCGGGCGCGGCCACGGTGGCGCTCGAGGAGCCGGTTGCCGTCGAGCCGCCGCCGTCGCCGCCCGAGCCGCAGCCGGCCAGCAGCGCCAGGCAGAGCAGCAGCGCCGCGAGGGCGGTCAGCCTCTTCACGCGGTGGCCCGGGAGGGGGTGCGCGAGGGCCGCGGCAGCGGAGCTGCGGCGGGGCCGGGGGGCAGATCGAGCGTGAAGGCGGTGAAGCGGCGGCTGGAGCTGATGCTGATCGCGCCGTTCATCCGCTGCGCCAGCTCGCTGGCGATTGCCAGGCCGAGGCCGGAGCCGCCGGCGGAGTCGGCGGTGTAGAAGCGCTCGAAGATCCGCTTCTGGACCCGCTGCGGGATCCCCGGCCCCCCGTCGGAGACGGTCAGCTCGGCACGGCCGTTGGCGGAGTAGGTGGTCACGGTGACGTCGGTGCCCTCTGGGGTGTGGGTGAGGGCGTTGTCAAGCAGGATACGGATCACCTTCCGCACCCGATCAGGATCGCCGAGGGCGATCGCCGGCTGCTCGGGAGTGCGCAGCTGCAGCCGCGAGCCGCGCAGGTCGGCGCGGGGACCGAACTCCCGCGTCACCTCGCGGGCCAGGGCGCTGAGGTCGACGCTGCTGGCCCGCATCACCACCGCGCCCGCGTCGAGCTGGGAGAGGTCGAGGAGGTCGGTCGTCAGCTTGGTCAGCCGCTCGATCTGCTGGCGCATCGTGCGCACGAACTCGGCCCGCTCCTCCGGGCTCGGGTCCTCGTCTTCGAGCAGCTCGACGAAGCCGCCGAGGCTGAAGATCGGGGTGCGCAGCTCGTGCGAGGCGTTGGCGATGAACTGCTTGCGGGCGCTGTCGAGCTCGGCGAGGCGCCGCTGCATCTCGTTGAAGGTGCGGGCGAGTTGGCCGAGCTGGCCGACCGAGGCGACCGGGATCGTCGTTTCGAAGTTGCCGTCGGCGACTTTGCGCGCCGCTTCCTGCAGCCGCTGGATGCTGCTCGCCGAGGAGCGCGTGTAGTAGAGCCCGACCGCGGTCGCGATCGCCACCGCGATCAGGCCGCCGGTGAGGATCTGCAGCTTGACCGCGTCGTTGCCGCTGGCCGAGCCGCCGATCGCGACCGCGTATATGTAGACGATCGCGGTCGCCCCGACCGCGATCGCGATCGAGATCAGGGTGATGCGGCTGGCGAGGTCGCTGAGCCGGAGCCCACGCATCGGCGCTACTCCCGGAAGCGGTAGCCGACCCCGCGCACGGTGAAGAGGTAATCGGGCTCCTTCGGGTCCCGCTCGAGCTTCTCGCGCAGGTGGCGGATGTGGACGTCCACGGTACGCGGGTCGCGGTACTCGGAGTCGCCCCATACGTGCTCCAACAACGTCTCGCGCGTAAGGACGCGGCCCGGCGACCGCGCGAGGGCGCCGAGGATCTCGAACTCGACGTAGGTGACTTTGATCTCCTCGTCGCCGAGCGTGACCATGCGGCGGTCGAAGTCGATCGTCAGCTCGCCGGTCTCGATCGCGCCGTCGGCCTCCACGGCGGTCTCGGCGCCCATCCGCGAACGCCGCAGCGCCGCTTTCACCCGGCTGCGGAACTCGCGCATCGAGAACGGCTTGGTGATGTAGTCGTCGGCGCCGACCTCGAGCCCGGCGACCTTGTCGGTCTCGCTGCCTTTGGCGGTCAGCATGATGATCGGCACCTGACTGCGCGAGCGCAGCTGGCGGCAGACTTCGACCCCGCCCATGCGGGGCAGCATCAGGTCGAGGATGACCAGGTCGAAGCGGCCTTCTTCGAAGCGCCGCAGCGCTTCGGAGCCGTCGAGGGCGGAGGTGACGTGGTAGCCGTCCTTGCGCAGGGGGTAGCTCAGCAGCGTCTGGATCGATTGCTCGTCGTCGACGAGAAGGATGCGCGCGGAGCCGTTGGGCATAGCCACAGGGTAGTAATCGTCCAGGTTTGGACGCATGTGCGAGTACTAAGAACTAAGGATGTGGGTATCCAGGCCGATAATGACCGCGAGAGCGATGCAGCCGCACGAGTTGAAATCCCTGGTCGAGGCCGGCGCCTACAAGCCGGACCCCGGTGAGATCGCGATGGCGATGCTGAGCCGGCGCGGGGTTCGCGAGCTGCTGACGGGAATCCACGCCACGGCTACGCAAAATGGTCGTAGCTCTGGCTCTCCAGTAGGTCGCCCCCAGGCAGCCTGATCTCGACCCCTTCGTTCGCGACGACCCGACCGATCTCGGTCAGGGTCGTTTCCGCCGCGTCTGCGATCTGCCGCGTGGCCTCTTCGAGGCGGTCGGGGGGCAGCGCCGCCAGCAGCTCGTAGTCCTCGCCGCCGGAGACCGCCAGCTGCAGGGGATCCTGCCCCGCCGCGGCGGCGACCTCGGCGACGCCCTTGGCCAGCGGCAGGGCGCCGGCTTCGATCCGCAGGCC
>DASTGL010000123.1:0-2023 GCA_035719145.1 Solirubrobacterales bacterium | reverse complement strand
CGGGTGCAGCTCCGCGAAGCGGGCGTGGCGGATCGTCCCCGGCTCGGCTCCCTCGCCGCCGGCCAGCTCGGCATCGACCAGCGAGTCGAGCAGCTCGGCCTCCTCGCGCAGCAGCGCCGCCGTCCGCAGCACGTTCCCTTTAGCCGCCGGATGGATCTTCTCCAGCTCGGGAATCAGCTCGCGACGAACCAGGTTGCGCTTGTAGTCGGCCTCCTCGTTAGTCGCGTCGTCGCGCCAGGCGAGGCCGCGCTCTTCGCAGTAGGCGGTCGTCTCCGCCCGGGTGGTGCCGAGCAGCGGCCGCGCCAGCCGCCCGTCGCGCGGCCGCATCCCCAGCAGCGCCCGCCGGCTCGGCGAGGAGGCGAGCCGGTAGAGGATCGTCTCGACCTGGTCGTCGGCGGTGTGGCCGGTGACGATCGTCGCCCCCGCCTCCCCCGCCAGCCGCGCTGCCGCCGCGTAGCGTGCCTCCCGCGCCCAGGCCTGCAAGTTCCCCGGCTCCTCGCGCCGCCGCGGCCGCTCAACCGCCAGTGCCACCCCGAGTCGTTCGCAGAGATGCGCGCAGAACCGCTCGTCCTCGTCGGCCTCTTCGCGCAGGCCGTAGTTGACGTGCAGCGCCCGCACCGCCTCGGCGCCGCGTGCCCGCACCGCGAGGTCGAGCAGGCAGACCGAGTCGCGGCCGCCGGAGAGCATCGCCAGAAGCGGCTCGGGCCCGGCGATGAGACCCCCCTCCTCGACCCGCGCCGGCAGCTCGTCGCCGATCATGCGGCGCAGACGACGAAGAGGTCGGTCGGCGAGGGGAAGCCCTTGAGGCTGACCCGGCCGATCCCCTTCAGCTCCAGCCGCCCGCCGGCGGCGACCGCCTCGGCGACCGAGTCGGTGACCAGCACCTCCCCCGCCAGAGCCCGGTTGACGACCCGGTGGGCGAGGTTGACCTGGCCGCCGAAGTAGTCGCCGTCGCGGTAGACGGCGTCGCCGTAGTGGATGCCGACGCGCGGCTGCGGCCGCTGCTCGAAGCGGGCGAGGAAGTCGACCGCCCACTCGGTCAGCGAGAGCGGGTCGGGGGAGACGATCATCACCTCGTCGCCGATCGTCTTCACGATCGTCGCCTCCCGCGGCAGCGTCGCTTCGACCGAGGCGACGAAGTTCTCGACCACGTCGAGCGCCTCGATGTCGCCCTCCTCCTCGGTGTAGCGGGTGAAGCCGGTGAGGTCGATGAAGCAGAGGCTGACGTGGACGTGGCCGAGCTCGATTTCGGCGGTGTCGACGGCGCCGGCGTCGGCCTCCATGTGACCGACCACGTCCTGCTCGACGAAGTAGCGCAGGTAGCGCTGGTGCAGGTAGTCGGTCAGCGGCGCCGCCAGCGGCAGCACGTCGCCGGCCAGCTCCCCCATCTCCTCGGCCATTTCCAGCTCCGGGACCGCGTCGCGGATCAGCGGTTCGTGGACGTAGAGGTGGAAGAGCCGGACCTCGGCCTCGGCGATCCGCCGCATCGACTGCGCGTAGACGCGGACCAGCTGCAGGAAGGCGACGAGCGGGAAGCCGGCGTCGAGCACACGGGCGCAGTGCCGCAGCGCCTCCGCGTCCTCGGGGCCGACGTCGCCGCGGCGGTCGGCGGGGGTGCCGAGGATGACGAGGATCCGCTCGACCAGCTCCCGCTCCAGACCGGTCTCCGCCGCCACCTCCTCGACGCTCTGCCGCCGCTCCTCGGGGTCGCTGAAGAGCTCTTCGGTGAAGCCGAAGGCGAGCCGCCCCTCGCGCCCCGCCTCTTTCAGGTCCTCGAGCGAGTAGCCGCGCTCGCGCATCCGCGCCACCACCCGCGCCTGGGCCGCCGCGGCGGCGGTCCAGCGCCCCCGCCGTACCGGCACGATCTTTTCCTTGGCCCACCGTTTCAGGGTCGAGGCCGGGACCCCCGACCACCGGGCCGCCTCGCTGAGAGAGATTCGCTGCTCGGCCATCGGCACGAGGCTAGCCACTGGCCCAGCCGGTTATAGGGTCGGCCCTCGATGCCGGCGCGCCTCCGTCCCTC
>DASTGL010000122.1:0-5274 GCA_035719145.1 Solirubrobacterales bacterium | reverse complement strand
GGATCGCGCAACCTACCAATGGCCGCGGCTGTCGCGTGTGAACGTGCGCACTCTCGAGCCTGAACGCGCTCACGTCGCGTCCGGGCAATAGATTCTCCTGCAGATGTCCGACCCCTCAATCGCCCGGTTCCGGCGGGTAATCAGCTCTGCTTACGCCTCGCTGGAGGCCCGCCGCCAGGAGGTCAACGATCTCAACGTCTTCCCGGTCGCCGACGGCGACACCGGCGACAACATGGCGATGACGCTGCGCGCGGTGATGGAGGAGCTCGACCGCCTCGACGGTCAGTCGGTCGACGAGGTCGGCCGCACCGAGCTGGTCCAGGCGCTGGCCCGGGCGGCGCTGATGGGCGCCCGCGGCAACTCCGGGGTGATCCTGAGTCAGATCGTCCGCGGCGCCGCCGAGGAGCTCGCGTCCCGCCCCGGCGAGCTGGTCGACCCGACCCTGGTCGCCGCCGCCTTCGCCAAAGCCGCCGACGCCGCCTACGACTCGGTTCGCGAGCCGGCCGAGGGGACGATGCTGACCGTCTTCCGCGAGATGGCGACCTCGCTCTCCGTCCAGCTCGCCCACCTCGAGCGCGAGAAGACCCGCTTCGACCGCGAAGTCACCGACTCCGAGCAGGACGCGATCCTCGCCCAGGTGCTGGAGAAAGCGATCGCCGACGGCGAGCGCGCGGTCGCCCGCACGCCCGAGCAGCTCGAGGTTCTGCGCGAGTCCGGCGTCGTCGACGCCGGCGGTCACGGCCTCGTCCTCATCCTCGCCGGGGTCGTCGCCGGGCTGCGCGGCGACGGCGGCGAGCTGCCCGAGGTCCAGCACCACGAGCCGCCGCGCCGCAGCCTGCCCCACCACGAGGACAGCCGCTACCGCTACTGCACCAACTTCATCGTCTCCGGCAAGGGGCTGCAGGACCGCAAGTACCTGCCGCGCCTGGAGCGGCTCGGGGACTCGGTCCTCGTCGTCGGCGACGACGTCACCCTCAAGGTCCACATCCACACCGACGAGCCGGAAGCCGCGACCGCGGTCTTCGACGGCGTCGGCGAGGTGACCAACCTCGACGTCGCCGACATGCGCGAGCAGATGGCCGAACGGGACGCCCGCCTCGGTGCCGGCGGCCGCACCGGCGTCGTCGCCGTCGCCGCCGGCGACGGCCTGCAGCGCCTCTTCGGCGAGCTCGGAGCCCACGTCGTCCCCGGCGGCGAGACCCTCAACCCCTCCACGTACGAGCTGCTCGCCGGGATCCACAGCGTCCCCTCCGAAGAAGTCCTCGTCCTGCCCAGCTCCTCGAACGTGATCATGGCCGCCGAGCGCGCCTGCGAGCTCTCCGACAAGCCGGCGCGGGTGGTGCCGGCGACATCGCAGCAGGCGAGCCTGCTGGCGCTGGTCGAGCTCGATCCCGAGGCGCCGCTGGCCGAGAACGTCGAGCGCCTCGGCGAGGCGATCGAGGAGGTGGCGATCGGCGGCGTCGCCCCGGCCGCCCGCGACGACGCCCAGGGGCGGTTCAAGAAGGGCGACGCGGTCGGCTTCGTCAAGGGCGAGATCGTCGCCTGGGGCGGGGCGGGGACGACCCTCGACGAGACCCTGCAGCGGCTCGCCGACGGCGCCGAGATCCTCACCGTGATCGCCGGCGACGGCGCCCCGATCCCGCTCGAGGAGATCGACGTCCACGCACCCGAAGGGGTCGAGGTCGAAACCCACCAGGGGGGGCAACCGAGCTGGTGGTGGCTCCTGGCCGCCCAGTAGCCGTCCCGGATCGCTCGTAGCCTAGGCGTGATGCCTCGCGCCTTCGCCAGCAAGGAGCCGCTGGACCGCGCGGCGATGCTGGTCGCCCCGATCCACTGGCCCCGCCCGAGCGTCCTCGCACAGGGCCTGGGCGCACTGAAAGGCGTCGGCCCGAAAACCGCCGAAGCCGCGGCCGAAGCGGGCATCCGCACCGTAGGCGACCTCCTCTTCCATGTCCCCAGGCGCCACCGCGACCTCCGCATCCGCCGGCTGGGCGACCTCCAGCCGGGCGAGACGGCCACCGTCGCTGTGGAGGTCCAAGGCTCCCAACCCCGCCCTTTCCGCAAAGGCCGCCTCCGCATGGTCAGCGTCAAAGTAGGCGACGAAACGGGCCACGTAAGAGCCACCTGGTTCAACCAGCCGTGGGTAGCGTCCAAGCTGACTCCTGGGACCGCCCTCCTGCTCACCGGCAAATACAGCGGCAAAGGCTTCGCCGTCCGCGAATGGGAGCTAGCCGGTCAACCGGCGCTCGATCCTTCTGCGGGTGGCGAGGGCGCCGGGGACCCCGAGCACCCCGCGCAGGAGTCCCCGAACAGCCCTCGACGGGCCCCGCGGCCGGAGACCATGGTCCCGATCCACGGCGCCACCGAGACCATCCGTCCCCAACAGATCCGCGACTGGGTATCCCAGGCAGTAGAGCTGGCCCCAAACGCCATCGAGGGTCTCCCCAGCAACCTACGCGCTCGCCGCCACCTATCCGCCGTAGGCGACGCCCTCCGGGTCATCCACTTTCCCGAGAACGCCGAAGAAGTAGACGAGGCCAGCAAGCGCCTCGGTTTCGAAGAGCTCTTCCTCCACCAGGCCCTGCTGGCGACCCGCAAGCGAAGCCACCGCACCGCCCGCCCGGCCCCTCGCTTCGGCAAGCCCGGCGAGATGGTCGCCCGCTGGCTCGACTCGCTGCCGTTCGAGCCGACCGGCGACCAGCTGAAGGCGTTCGACGAGATCGAGGGCGACCTCGACTCCGGCCAGCCGATGCAGCGGCTGCTGATGGGGGAGGTCGGCTCGGGGAAGACCGTCGTCGCCCTCTATTCGATGCTGCGGGCGCTCGAAGCGGGATACCAGGCGACGCTGATGGCGCCGACCGAGACGCTCGCCGAGCAGCACGCGATCACCCTCGGCAAGCTGCTCGCCGAAGAGGCGATCCCGTTCGCGCTGCTGACCGGGGCGACGCCGGCGGCCTCCCGCCGCCGCGCCCTGAACCAACTCGCCTCCGGCGAGCTCGGGCTGATCGTGGGTACCCACGCGCTGATCGAGCCGACCGTTCGGTTCGCCCGCCTCGGCCTGGTGGTCGTCGACGAGCAGCACCGCTTCGGGGTCAGCCAGCGCCGCGCCCTCGACGAGAAGGGGGTGGAGGGGATGGCGCCGCACGTCCTCCACATGACCGCGACCCCGATCCCGCGCACGCTCTCGCTGACCGAATACGGCGACCTCGACACCACCGCCCTGCACGAGCTGCCGGCCGGGCGGCAGCCGATCTCCACCCACCTCGTCGCCGAGGAGCAGCGCGGCGAAGCCTTCGAGTTCCTGCGCCGGCAGCTGCGCGAGGGGCGGCAGGCGTTCGTCGTCTGCCCGCTGGTCGGGGAGTCGGAGAAAGTCGCCGGCAAAGCCGCCGCGGTGGAGGCGGAGCGGCTGCGGCAGGGCGAGCTGCGCGAGTTCCGCGTCGGCCTCCTGCACGGGCAGATGCACTCGCAGGACAAGGCCGAGGCGATGCGCGCGTTCGCCGCTCACGAGACCGACGTGCTGGTCTCGACCACGGTAATCGAGGTCGGGATCGACGTGCCGAACGCGACGGTGATGGTGATCGAGGGGGCCGAGCGCTTCGGCGTTTCCCAGCTGCACCAGCTACGCGGCCGGGTCGGCCGCGGCGAGCACCCGAGCCAATGCCTGCTGTTCGCCGAAGAGGCGGGGGAGACCGCGCAGAAGCGGCTCCAAGCGGTAGCCGAGACGAGCGATGGCTTCAAGCTCGCCGAGATCGATCTCGAACTGCGAGGGGCGGGGGAGATCCTCGGCACCCGCCAGAGCGGCCTGCCGCGCTTCGCCGTCGCCAAGCTGCCGGACGACGGGCCGCTGCTGATGGAGGCCCACCGCGAGGTGCTGGCGCTGCTGCGGACCCACGGCTCCCTCTCCGACCCCGCCCTCGGCCCCCTCCTCGACGCCGCCCATCGCCGCTTCGGCACCGGCGCCGCCGACCCGATCCCCCTCTAGCCGGCGTTCGTCCTTTCTAGCCCTGTGGGCGAATAAGGACGAACGCCGAATAGCTTTGGCGGGTGCGTGTCATCGCCGGAGAGCTGAAAGGGCAGCGGCTGGTCGCGCCGCGGGGGTGGAAGGTGCGGCCGACCTCCGACCGGGTCCGCGAGGCGATCTTCTCCGCTCTCGGGGAGCGCGTCGTTGACGCCCAGGTCCTCGATCTCTACTGCGGCACCGGCGCCCTCGCGATCGAGGCGCTTTCCCGCGGCGCCGAGCGAGCCGTCCTCGTCGACCAGGACAACCGCCCCGCCCTCGGCAACGTCCAGCGACTTGGACTCGCTGACCGGGTCGAGCTGGTGCGGGGCGACGTCGGCCGTTGGCTGGAGCAGGTTTCAGCCCTGGATGCAGCGGGAAAGTTCGATCTGGTCTTCGTAGACGCCCCGTATAAACTCGCCGGTCGCGTGTCTCACGTCCTCAACCAACATCTGCCTGCAGTTCTCGCCCCGGACGGCCGCGCCGTGGTCGAGAGCGGCGCCCGCCGGCCGCTGCGGATCGATTCGCTGGAGCCGCTGCGCCAGCGCCGCTACGGCGCCGCCGACGTCACCATCTACGGAGCCGGCGAGTGAGCGAACGCAACGGCACGGTCGTCTGTCCGGGTAGCTACGACCCGGTCACCAACGGCCACATCGACATCATCACCCGCACCTCGCGGGTCTTCGACCGGGTCGTGGTCGGCGTCGTCAACAACCCGATCCGCAAGCAGAAGACGCTCTTCACCGCCGAGGAGCGGATGGCCTTCATCGAAGAGGCGACCGCCGACCTCGCCAACGTCGAGGTGCAGATCTTCGCCAACCTCCTGGTCGAGTTCGCGCGCGAAAACGGCGCGAAGGCGATCGTCAAGGGAATGCGGGCGATCTCCGACTTCGAGTACGAGTTCGAGATGGCGCAGCTGAACCGCAAGCTCGACCCCGGGATCGAGAGCATCTACGTGATCGCGTCGCCCCACTACAGCTTCCTCTCGTCCACCGGGGTGAAGGAGATGGCTACCTTCGGCGGCAACGTTTCCGACCTCGTTCCGGCGCCTGTAGCGACGGCGCTGGCTGACCGCCTGGACGACAGGTAGGCTGTGGAAGACCAGTCAGTCCAAGTGGGCGCCGCCTTGCAAAAAACGGCCATTTCGAACCCATCCGCACCAAAACCCCCGCATACACGTAGGCTTACGACCTGAAAATGGACGTACTGGTCCTCATTGACAAGCTGGACGACGTCGTCCACAACGCCCGTCCCGTCCCTCTGACGGATCAGGTGCG
>DASTGL010000121.1:0-8750 GCA_035719145.1 Solirubrobacterales bacterium | reverse complement strand
AGGTGGTCACCCGCACCAGCGCCGCCGCGGTCGCCCGAGCCTTCTCCGAGCGCAGGGTCTGCCGCAGCCACTCGCTCGTCGAGATCCCGGCGAGCTCCTCGGGCGGGCGTCGGTAGACCTGCCGCAGCAACGGCGCCAGGCCGAGCAGGCCGCCCGGCGAGCGCCTCGGCTTCCCGTCCCGCACGAACACCGAGCTCGGGGAGGCCGGGTTCCACCATTCGAGCTCCACTCCCAGCGCCCGCAGCTCCCGCATCGCCGGGCCGCCCGCGTAGAGCGCATGCGGCCCCTGGTTGAGGAAGAACCCCTCACGGCGCTCCGACGCAGCCCGCCCGCCGAAGTGCGAAGCGCCCTCGAGCAAGGTCGTCTGCGCACCACCTTCGGCCAGCCGGGTCGCCGCAACGAGTCCCGCCGGCCCTCCACCGATAACTATGGCCTTCTTAGATCCGTTCATGCCCCTTAGACGGGGAAGCATGGCGGGTTGTGACAGCTGTTTGACCAAGGTTGTGCCGTAGGGACGGGTGGGCGTCCCTCTCGTCCCTGGGTTGCTGGCCTCTAAGAAACCTGTCTCTCGCTGAGTGATCTGTGCCAGCAACAGGACGCCGGGCGCGAGAGGGACACCCACCCGTCCTAGCGACAGTCCCAGGCAGACCCTCTTTCGCGAGACCGCGAGGAACCGCAATTATTCCGGTTCTTCGCGGTCTCGCGAGCTAGGTCGTGCGTCGAAGCGTGTCGTGGAGGGGTCAGGGGGTCCTCTGAGGGAATGTCCCAGGCGATATGCAATCTGGTCTTTGCCCGCCATAGGCGGGCAGCATGCTCCGGAGCCGGGCCCGATAGGGCCGCGACAAATTCACTCAGAGGACCCCCGGACCCCTGTACAGGAACCGCTTGGTCAGCTCCGGTACTTGCTGCGCTTCTTGGGATAGGTCCGGAAGACGTGGTCCCAGATCGGCGAGGAGACGCCGTAGCCGTAGCTGTGGTCCTGGAAGTGGTGGCGCATGTGGTGTTCGCGCAGGCGCTTGCCGGTGTCCGTCTTGGGGACGAAGTGGTGGACGTAGTAGTGGGTGTAGTCGTAGCCGAGGTAGCCGGCGATGAAGCCCGCGAAGACCGGGAAGGAGGCGTCGCCGAGCAGGGCCCAGAAGCCGAGGAAGAAGAGGGCCGCCAGAGGGATCGAGACCGACGGGGGCATCACCAGCCGCAGCTTGTCGTTGGGGTGGTCGTGGTGGATGCCGTGGATGATGAAGTGCATGCGGCGGCCGAAGGCGTTGTCGGGCTCCCAGTGGAAGACGAGGCGATGCAGCCAGTACTCAGTCAGCGTCCAGACCGCAACGCCGGCCAGGGTCAGCAGCGCCAGCTGCCACCAGGCCCAGCCGCGATCGGCCCCGATCCACTCCATCGCCACCACCACCGGCACGAAGATCAGCGCCGGGATCGCGGGGTGGACGCGGGAGAAGAAGTTGAGGAATTCGCTTTTGAAAAGTGGGGGAGAAGCCGAGAGCTTCTCCGTGCGGGAATGACCCTCCATCTGGACGCATGTTAGCGCTGGCGCCCCGTGCTCCCGCAAAGCGCGAGGAAGCTGTGACGGAGCTGTTTCAAAGTCGTGGCGATTTGCGGAATCGGCCCTCGCGCTTACCCGTCGCCGATGCAAACATGCGCCTCGTGCCGCGCAAGCCCAAGCCCCCCACCTGCGATGACTGCTATTTCCGGAAGAATCTTCTCTGTGCCTTGGAGCTGAACGAGACCTGCGGCACCTTCCGCCCTAACCGACCAGAGGGCTTGGTGCCACCACGCCAGCCGGTCCTGCTGATGCGGGCGCCACGCTGGGCATCCCGTCCCGCCTAGCCGCTCCTCCGGCGAGACCCGCCGGCCACAGCGCATTATCTTTCGCGCCATGCCCCAACGCGATCTCTACGTCGACTGGAGCCGCACCCGCTACGTCACCCGCCGCTCCAGCGGCTTCTCGCCCAACGTCGACGTCTACTACTGCGGCGAACCGCAACGGGCGATCGTCAAGGTCGACCTCGCCGGCATCGACCTGAGCCAGGTCGGGATCGAGGTCAGCGGCCGCCACCTGGCGATCACCGGCGAGCGCCACGTGCAGGAGGCCGAGGGCCGCGTCTACCAGCAGATCGAGATCCCCTCCGGCCGCTTCCGCCGCGTTGTCGAGCTGCAGGTCGAAGTCGACGCCGACCGCGCCGTCGCCACCTACGAGGAGGGCATCCTGCGAATCGAGCTGCCGCTGCGCGACCCCAGCGAGACCACCCGACGCGTGCCGATCGACCGCGGCTGATGGAGAGCTCGCCCGTTCTCGAGGTGGTCGACGCGCCGCTCGACGTCGAGGAGGCGATCCGCGCCGGCGCCCCGCTGCCCGACGCGCTGCCGGTGCTGCCGCTGCGCGACACCGTCGCCTTCCCGGAGACGCTGGCGCCGCTGGCGGTCGGTCAGGAGCGCTCGATCCACCTGATCGACGACGTCCTCGGCGCCAACCGGATGCTGGTGATGGTTGCCTCCCGGGACCCCGAGCTGGAGGAGCCGGGGCCGGGGGACCTCTACGGCGTCGGCGTCGTCGGCGCCGTCGCTCGGATGGTGAAGATCCCCGACGGGACCCTGCGCATCCTCGTCCAGGGGATGCAGCGCGTGAAGCTCGGGCCGTTCGTCACCGAGCAGCCCTACATGGTCGCCCGCATCGACGAGATGCCCGACGTCGCCGAGCCGAGCGCCGAGCTGGAGGCGCTCAGCCGCAACGTCCAGCGCACCTTCTCGGAAATCGTCGAGCAGATCCCCTATCTGCCGGAGGAGCTGCAGATGGCGGTCGCCAACATCGACGACCCGGGCACGCTCGGACACCTGATCGCGGGGGCGCTGCGGATCGGGGTCGAGGAGAAGCAGAAGCTGCTCGAAGAGGTCGACGTCGCCAAGCGGCTGCGCCACCTCTCGCGCATCCTCGCCCGCGAGCTCGAGGTCGTCCAGCTCGGCACCCAGATCCAGACCCAGGTGCAGTCGGAGATCGAGAAAGGCCAGCGCGAGTTCTTCCTCCGCCAGCAGATGAAAGCGATCCAGGACGAGCTCGGCGAGGGGGACGAGCAGCAGGCCGAAGCAAACGAACTGCGGGAGAAAATCGAGGCCGCCGGGCTCCCCGAGCACGCGCTCAAAGCCGCCGAGCGCGAGCTCTCGCGGCTGGAGAAACTGCCGCCGGCCGCGGCTGAGCACGGCGTCATCCGCACCTACCTCGAGTGGCTGACCGAGCTGCCCTGGTCGAAAGAGACGACCGACAACCTCGACCTGGGGCACGCCCGCAAGGTCCTCGACGCCGACCACTACGACCTCGAGAAGATCAAGGACCGGATCCTCGAGTACCTGGCAGTGCGCAAGCTGAACCCGGAGTCGCCCGGGCCGATCCTCTGCTTCGTCGGCCCGCCCGGCGTCGGCAAGACCAGTCTCGGCAAATCGATCGCCAAGGCGCTGGGGCGCGAGTTCGAGCGGATCTCCGTCGGCGGCGTCCGCGACGAGGCCGAGATCCGCGGTCACCGCCGCACCTACATCGGCGCGATGCCCGGGACGATCGTCCGCGCGCTGCGCGACGCCGGCTCCCGCAACCCCGTCTTCATGATCGACGAGATCGACAAGATGGGCGCCGACTTCCGCGGCGACCCCGCCTCGGCGATGCTCGAGGTGCTCGACCCGGCGCAGAACGACAGCTTCCGCGACCACTACCTCGACCTCGAGTTCGACCTCTCCGACGTCGTCTTCATCGCCACCGCCAACGTCCTCGACACGATCCCCGGGCCGCTGCTCGACCGCATGGAGACGATCGAGCTGGCCGGCTACACGCTGGAGGAGAAGCGCCACATCGCCCGCAACTACCTGGTCGGCCGCCAGATCAAAGCCAACGGCCTCAAGCCCTCGCAGATCGAGATCACCGACGCGGCGCTGACCGCGATCATCGAGGAGTACACGCGCGAGGCCGGCGTCCGCAACCTCGAGCGCCAGATCGGCACCGTCTGCCGCAAAGTCGCCCGCCAGGTCGCCGAGGCGAACGGGAAGCCGAAAGGCAAGGTGCGGATCTCGGGCAAAAAAGCGCGCGAGCTGCTCGGCCGCCGCCGCGTCTTCGCCGAGCAGCGGCGGCGGACCAAAGTCCCCGGCGTCGCCACCGGCCTCGCCTGGACCCCGACCGGCGGCGACGTCCTCTTCATCGAGGCGACCGCGATGCCGGGCTCGGGCAAGCTGACGATCACCGGCCAGCTCGGCGAAGTGATGAAGGAGTCGGCGCAGGCGGCGCTCTCCTACGTGCGCGGCCACTGCGCGGCGATCGCGCCGAAGGTCGAAGACGACTGGTTCGCCAAGCACGACGTCCACGTCCACGTGCCCGCCGGGGCGGTGCCGAAGGACGGACCCTCGGCGGGGGTGGCGATGACCGTGGCGCTCTCCTCGCTGGTCAGCGGCCGCTCGGTCCGCAACGATGTGGCGATGACCGGCGAGGTGACCCTGACCGGCCAGGTGCTGCCGATCGGCGGCTTGAAGGAGAAGTCGCTGGCGGCGCAGCGGGCGGGGATCAAGAAAGTGATCGTCCCCGCGCGCAACGAGGGCGACGTCGCCGAGATCCCCGCGCACGAGCTCGGCAGCCTCGAGTTCGTCTACGTCGACGAGGTCTCCCAGGCCCTCGCCGCCGCCCTCTCCTAGATGGAGGCCGCAAGCCTCCCGCGGGGTCGCGGTCGCTCGCTCGCCGAACTGGCCCGGGCCCGCTCGCGCGCCTTCTGGATCGTCGCCGGGCTGGTCGCCCTCGGCGCCGCCCTGCGCTTCGCCACCCTCGGCGTGCAGAGCTACCACCACGACGAGATCGTCACCGCCAGCCGGGTCCTGCGGGTCGGTTTCGGGCACGCGATGGACGCGGTCGGCTTCTCGGAGTCGGCGCCGCCGCTCTACTACGCGCTCGCCTGGATCTGGACCCAGATCACCGGGACCGGCCCGTGGGGCCTGCGCTCACTCTCCGCCGTCGCCGGCGTCGCCACGATCCCCGTCGTCTACCTGATCGGCCGCGAGCTGCGGGAGCGGCGCACCGGCCTCGTCGCTGCCGCGCTCGTCGCCGTCAACCCGATGCTGATCTGGTACTCGCAGGAGGCGCGCGCCTACTCCCTGCTCGCGTTCTTCTGCGCGCTCTCGCTTCTCTACTGCGTGCGGGCCCTGCGGGTGGGGGAGGCGGACGCCGCCCTCGACGCGAAGCGCGACAAGCGCACCTTCGTCCTCTGGGGGGCCTTCTCCGCCCTCGCCCTCGCGACCCACTACTTCGCGGTCTTCCCGCTCCTCGCCGAGGTGATCCTGCTGCTGCGCCGCCGCGGCCGCGCCATCCTCCCCGGCCTCTGGATCGTCGGCCTGACGGCGCTCGTGCTGGCGCCGCTGGTGATCCACCAGATGTCCTATGGCCACGCCGAATGGATCGGCAAGTTCACCCTCGGCCACCGGCTCTGGGAATCGGCGGCGACCTTCATGATCGGCGAGACCGGCGACATCATCGGCGGCCCGGAGCGACCGAATCTCGCCCTGGTGCCGTTGGCGCTCGCCCTGGCCGGGTTCGCCCTGCTCGCCGCCCGCGGCAGCCGCGAGGAGAAGCGCGCGGGCGCGGTGCCGCTGATGGTGGGCGGCCTGACGATCGGGGTGCCGCTGCTGCTGGCGCTGGCCTCGGCCGGCAAGGACTTCGTCCTCGCCCGCAACCTGCTGCCGGCGCTGGTCCCGCTCCTGCTCGCCGTCGCGGTCGGCCTGACAGTGCAGCGGGCGCGGCGCCTCGGGACGTTGCTCGCGGGTCTCCTCGTTGCCTACTGCCTCGTCTTCTCGATCTGGGTCAACTTCGACGAAGAGCTGCAGCGGCCCGACTGGCAGGCGGTCTCGGAGCATCTCGGCGAACCGGCAGCGCCGCGGGCGACGGTGCTGTGGGTGCTGGGGGAGGCGCCGCTGCGCTACTACCTCTCGACCGGCGCGATCCAGCTGAAAGCCGCGGAAGGCTACGGCTGGCTGGTCCGCGAGATCGACTTCGTCTCCGACGGTCCGGCCCCGCCGCCGCCGCATCGCCTGCTCGGCCCCGGCTTCCGCGAAGTCTCCAGCGAAGACGTCGGCCGCCTCTTCATCCGCCGCTACCGGCTCGACCATCCAGGGCTGGCGCCGCTGCTCTTGCGGCAGGTTCGCAAAGCCAAACTGCACTGGCGCAACAACGGCGTCCTCCTGGACGGAGTTGGACCGGATTGACCCGGGTAGGGGTTAGAGAGATATCCTGCGTAACGGCTACGGAATCCAGCGAGGAGAAGGCATGAGCAAGACCAAGGCGGCACGCGCCGGCGACATTTACGAGACGGCCCGTGAAAACCCCTACGTGCAGCGCTTGATCGAAGACGAAGAGCTGCGCGAAAGCCTCCAAGACGCCTTCGAAGCGGCGAAGAACGCCTACGGCCGCGCGACCGGCAACGGCAAGGGCACGGTCAAGGCCGTGACCAGCGACAAGAAGGTCCAGAAGGAAATGCGGAAGGCCGCCGAGAGCATGCAGGAAGCCTCCGAGCGCCTGCGCAGCAAGCCGAAGAAGCGCAAGGGCGGGCTCGGCCGGCTGCTGCTGATCGCGATCGTCGGCGCGGTGATCGCGCTTGCCGTCAGCGAGGGTGCGCGCAAGGCTGTCCTCGACGCTCTCTTCGGGGCCGAAGAGGAGTTCGAGTACACCTCGACCACGAGCATCAACGGGTCCTGAGACCCAGTTAATGGAGGCAGCGGCGAAAGAGCGAGAGCTCAGTGGCGACAAGGCTCAGCGGATCGTCGACGCGATGCGCGAGTCGGTCGCCAAGCGCGGGGCGGCGGGCTCGACCTTTGAGCACGTAGCCCGCGAGGCCGGGGTCAGCCGCGGCCTCCTCCATTACTACTTCGGAACCAAGGAGCGGCTGCTGGTCGAGGTCGTCCGCCGCGACACCGAGCTGCGGGTCGACCGGCTCGACGAGCGGCTGGCGCCGGCGAAGAGCGTCGACGACGTGATCGAGGCGCTGGTCGCCAGCCTCAACGACGTGATCGAGAACGAGCCCGCCTTCTTCCTCCTCCTCTTCGAGCTCTTCAGCGCCGGCCGCCGCAACCCCGACATCCAGAAAGAGGTCGGCCAGCTCTTCGAGCGCACCCGCTCCCACGTCGCCGACGTCCTCCGCAGCAAGCAGGAGGAGGGCGTGGTCAGCCTCCGCTTCCCGGCCGAGGACATCGTCTCCTACCTCTTCGCCCTCGGCGACGGCGTCGCCCTCCAAGTCCTCTCCGACGCCTCCCGCGACAGCGCCGGCACCTTCGCCGTCGGCGTCTCCACCGCGCGCTACCTCTTCGGCGCCGAGTAGCTGCGCGCGCCCGCTCGGGCGCAATCGCTTCTACATAGAAGGGATAGGCGTGAGGGCGCTCACGTAGTGACGGCACTCACAGACCATGTTCCTCGTGGCGCGGGAGGCTGCTCGTCGAGAAATGAAGTGTTGACGAGGAGGCCCGGCATGAAAGACGCGATGAATCGGTTGGCGCAGTTTCTGGGGAGGCGGCGGCGGTTGGTCGTGGCGGCCTGGGTTCTGATCGTGCTGGTGGCGCTTCCTTTTGCTTCTAAACAGACCGAACACCTGACCGGAGGCGGCTTCGACGTTCCCGGTAGCCAGTCGATGAAGGTCAGCGAAGCGGTGCAGGAAGACTTCGGCTCGCAGGCCGACGGGATCGCGGTGGTGCTGAAGGCGGCGCCGGGGGCTACTGCGGCTGAGCGCGAGGCGGCGGTGGCGCGGGTGCGCAAGGAGGTGGCGACGCTCGAAGACGTCACCCTGCCGCCGGCCACGGCGGCGCAGGCGCGGCGGCAGCTGCAGGCGACCGACACGGTCGTGGTGCCGCTGCGCAGCGACCTCACCTCCGACGAGCTGATCGACCCGGCGAAGACGCTGCGCGAAGCCATGAGTCCCGGCGACGTCGCCGGGGGAGTAACGCCCTACCTCGTCGGGCAGCCGACGATCTGGGCCGGGATGCAGGAAATCTCCAAGGAAGACCTGGGCAAGGCGGAGAAAAGCGGCTTCCCGATCGTCGCCCTGATCCTGCTGGTGGTCTTCGGCTCGCTGGCGGCGGCGGCGCTGCCGCTGGCGCTCGGCTTCGTCAGCGTCCTGGTCACCGGCGCTCTCATCTACTTCATCTCGCTGCAGACCAACACCTCGGTGTTCGTCACCAACATGGCCTCGATGATCGGGATCGGCGTCGCCGTCGACTACTCGCTCTTCATCCTCGCCCGCTACCGGGAGGAGCGCGAAGCCGGGCGCGAGAAGGGCGAGGCGCGGGCGCGGGCGCTCTCGACCTCGGGCCTCGCGGTCACCTTCTCCGGGATGGCGGTGATCATCTCCCTGGCCGGGCTGTGGATGGTCGATAACCAGGCGCTGCGCTCGATGGCGCTGGGGGCGATGACCGTCGTCGCCGTCTCGATCCTCACCGCGACGACGCTGCTGCCGGCGCTGATCGCGATGCTCGGCGACCGGGTGCTGCCGGGCGGGGTCGTCGGCAAGGTCGAGAGCTTCTTCCGGCGCCGCTTCTACCGCCGCCGCCCGGCCGAGGTGGCAGCCGCCGAGCAGAACCGCTTCTGGCGCGCCTGGACCGCGCGGGTGATGGCGCGGCCCTGGACCGCGGTGATCGGCGTCTCCACCGTGCTGCTGATCCTCGCCAGTCCGCTGCTCTCGCTGCAGACCGGGACCGAGGCGCTCTCGCAGTTCCCCAAGGACAGCGACGTCCGG
>DASTGL010000120.1:0-6960 GCA_035719145.1 Solirubrobacterales bacterium | reverse complement strand
ATCCCAGCCGCTCGCCGCCCTCGAGCGCTGCCTCGCCGGCCGGCAGCAGCGCCACCCGCAGCTCGGTCTTCGAGCGCACCGTGCGGGCGCCGCTGCCGGTCCCGGTCCCCGGCGGCAGCACCAGCTGCAGGCCGCGCGAGGGGGTCGAGCAGTACTCGCGGGCGACCCAGAGGCCGAGCCGGACCAGCTCCGGCGTCGCCCCCGCCTCCAGCGCCTCCAGCGGCTCCGCCAGCCGCTCCGGCGGCAGCTCGGAGGCCTCGGCGACCTCGACGACGACGCCGAGAATGCGCCGCGGCCCGAAGGGGACGCGGACCACGCTGCCGACCCCGAGCTCGGCCATCGCCTCGGGCCGGCGGTAGTCGAAGGGGCCGCGCAGGGCGCGGGCGGTGGTCAGCGGCTCGACGCGGAGGATCGCCACCAGCCGAGGTTATGCCCAACCGGGGACACCCCACCGCACGCGCGTCGTTTCCACCCTTGAAGCCCCCATAGGGGCCAAAAGGGTGGAAACGACGGCTTCGGCAGTGGCGTTGCCCGGACGCCGTGTTGGGTCATATGCTGGCGGCCGATGAGCATCAACCTCCATCCCGGTGAGCGGGTGATCTTCGAAGGCCACCCCTCCTGGCGAGCGATCCTCGGCTTCTACCTCAAAGGGCTGCTGATCGCGGTCGTCCTCGGCATCATTGCCAAGCTCGTGGCCAGCGACGGCACCGCCTTCCTGGTGATCCTCGTCGTCCTCGCCCTGACGGTGCTGATCGGCTTCGTCAAACGGGTCGCGACCACCTACACGATCACCGACCGCCGCCTCAACATCAAGCGCGGGATCGTCTCCAAAGAGGTCCAGGAGACCCGCCTCGAGCGCGTCCAGAACGTCAACTACCGCCAGAGCGTCTACCAGCGGCTGATGCAGATCGGCGACGTCGACTTCGACACCGCGGCAAGCGACGACTACAACTTCGTCTTTTTAGGCGTAGCCAACCCCGGAGAGGTAGTCCACGCGGTGGACCAGGCGACCGGCGCAGACTCCGCCGGCACGCACGGCCTCGGCGAAGCGCAGCCGCCGGCTGGCTGAGCCGCCCTTTGGCGCCTCCGAGATCAGGTCGCTCATAGGGCCTCAATCTCGGAGACACACCTTCCAAGCTCCAAGTGAGGTCTTTCGCCCGGGCGCGGCCGTCCTGCACCCTTACCTGCTCAGTGAGGGTGCAGGGAGCCGCGCAGGTGCGCGGCCGTCCTGCGGAGGATGTTCAGGACGTGATCGCGTTCGTACTTGACCTGCCAGTGCGAGAAGCGGAGCGGGATGAGGCCGGCGGCGGTGTGCGTTTGGAAGCGCAGGGCGTCACGGGTCTGGGTAGCGGGCGTGCGGTGGTAGCGCCAGCCGTCCGTCTCGACGACGAGACCGAGGTCGGGCCAGTAGAAGTCCACCTCGAACTCGTTGACGATCACTTTCGTGAGCGGGGTCGGGAGACCGGCCGCAGCGGCCAGCGGACGTAAGAGGAGTTCGAGTTCGTCATCGGAGAGCCGGAACGTGTGCTTGTCGAGAATTTGCCGCAACGGCCGGATACCAGGCTCGCCCGCGTGGTCGTTCAGGGCCTCGCGGAGCAATTCTGGATCGATCACTTCTCGCTTATCCGCGTCGTTTATCGCCCGCTCGAGCCGGTTCTCCGGAAGCTCGAGCGCGATATCGAGCAGCGTCTTCACCGGCTGGGTGACAGGGATGCCGCGGCGCGACCCGATATCGCGGGTCCAAAGTCCGGCCCGGTCACGAACACGAATCCCCGGCTGGCGCACCTTGCAATGACGGTGGACACTTACGTCGATTACGCCCTTCTTCTCGCTCCCAAAACCCCACAGAGCCGCCGCGCTGTGATGACTGAGCATGGCCCTGCCGCCGCAAGCAAGTACGGCCGCCATCCACCGTCCCTCACGATTGAGCTGCGAGCGACCCACCGCATAGACCCCGCGGTACACGGGGAAAAGCCGACCGCGTCCCACACGATGCCTGATCGCCTTCGGACTCAACCCGAGCTCGAGTAGCTGCCCACGAGCCACAACGCCATGCTGGCGCCGAACAAGCCCCCAAGCCATCTCGCTCGTCGTTTCCACCTTTGTGGCCCCCATAGGGGCTCAAAGGGTGGAAACGACGCGGCCTCTCCCCCTTCGAGATGACGGGGGTTGGGGTCGACTGCGGAGTTTGCGGGGCTTACGCCGCTGCGGTTTCGGCGCCTGCGGCGTCGCGGAGGGCGTCGGCGCGGTCGGTCTTCTCCCAGGTGAAGTCGCTGTCGGCGCGGCCGAAGTGGCCGTAGGCGGCGGTCTTCTGGAAGATCGGGCGGTGGAGGTCGAGGTACTGGCGGAAGGCGCCGGGCCGCATGTCGAACTCGGCCTCGACCAGCTGGGAAATGCGGGCGTCGGGGAGCTTGCCGGTGCCGAAGGTCTCGACCATCAGGCTGACCGGGTGGGCGACGCCGATCGCGTAGGCGACCTGGACCTCGCAGCGCTGCGCCAGTCCGGCGGCGACGACGTTCTTCGCCACGTAGCGGGCCGCGTAGGCGGCCGAGCGGTCGACCTTGGACGGGTCCTTGCCGGAGAAGGCGCCGCCGCCGTGGCGGGCCATGCCGCCGTAGGTGTCGACGATGATCTTGCGGCCGGTGAGGCCGGCATCGCCGACCGGGCCGCCGATCACGAACTTGCCGGTCGGGTTGCAGAGGAACTCGCCGAGCAGCTCGGACTCGTCGAAGCGGTCGGGCACCTCCGCCCGCAGGACCGGGAGGATGACGTTCTCCCACAGCTCCGGCTTGATCTGGCTCTGGGAGTCGACTCCCTCGTCGTGCTGGGTGGAGATCAGGAGCTTTTCGACGGCGACGGGGCGGCCGTCGGCGTAACGAACCGAGACCTGGGTCTTGCCGTCCGGCCCGAGGTAGCCCATCGTCCCGTCCTTGCGGACCGCGGCGAGGCGTTCGGAGAGCCGGTGGGCAAGGTGGATCGGCATCGGCATCAGCGCCTCGGTCTCGTCTGAGGCGTAGCCGAACATCATCCCCTGGTCACCGGCTCCGGCGACATCGAGCTCGTCGTCGTCGGACGGGTCGACTTTGGTCTCGTAAGCCTGGTCGACGCCCTGAGCGATGTCGGGCGACTGCTCGTCGATCGAGACGAGGACCGAGATGTGATCGCAGTGGTAGCCGTAGTCGCCGTGGTCGTAGCCGATCCCGCGCACCGTCTCGCGGACGATCTCCGGGATGTTGAGGTGGACGTCGGTGGAGATCTCCCCCGAGACCACCGCCATGCCGGTGTTGACGAGGGTCTCGCAGGCGACGCGGCCGCCCGGGTCCTCGGCCATGATCGCGTCGAGGACACCGTCGGAGATCGCGTCGGCGACCTTGTCCGGGTGACCCTCGGTAACCGACTCCGACGTGAAGAGGTACTCGCCCTCGGCGAGAGGCTTAGAAGTCATGGCCGGAAGAGTAGAGGAATGTTGATCAGCAGAGGTCGAGTAAGGCTCGGCGGTCAGTCCCCGTAGCGACGGCGCCCCGAAGCGGGGACGAAATCGATGATCAGGGGGACGCCCTCGAGCGCGTAGGCCTCGCGCATCCGGTTCTCCAGGTGGTAGGCCCAATCGCGGACGATCAGGCGGCGGTCGTTGACCTGGATCGCGAACCGCGGCGGGCTCTCGCCGATCTGGGCCGCGTAGTAGAGGCGCAGGCGCTTGCCGCGCCGGTTCGGCGGCGGCGTGGTCGCGACGACGTCGCTGACGAAGCGGTTCAGCTCCGGGGTCGGGATCCGCTCGGCCGCCTTGTCGGCGAGCTGCAGCGCCCGCGGCAGCACGGCGTTGACGTTGCGCCCCGTTTTCGCCGAGACCGTGATCACGGCGGGACGCAGCCGCAGCTTGCGCTCGACCCGGGCCCGGGCATCGTCGATGTCGGTCTCGCCGACGTCCCACTTGTTCATCGCCAGCAAGGTGGCGCAGCCGGCCTTCATCGCCATCTCCGCCGCCCGCATGTCTTCGGTCGTGACGCCCTCGGAGGCGTCGCAGACGACGATCGCGACGTCGGCTCGCTCGACCGCCCGTTCGGAGCGCAGCTGGGCGTAGTAGTCGACGGTTCCGGCGACCTTGGAGCGGCGGCGCAGGCCGGCCGTGTCGACGAGGATCGTGCGGCGGCCGTCGACCTCGACCTCGGTATCGATCGCGTCGCGGGTGGTTCCGGCGATGTCGGAGACGATCACCCGCTCGGAGCCGAGGAAGGCGTTGACGAGCGAGGACTTGCCGACGTTGGGGCGGCCGATCACGGCGACCCGGACCGCATCGTCGTCCTCGGCCTGCGGCTCGCGGTCGCCGAGCGCGGCGGCGATCGCGTCGAGGAGGTCGCCGGTCCCGAGGCCGTGGGTGGCGGAGACGCCGATCGGGTCGCCGAGCCCGAGCGCGTGGAACTCGGCGGTGATCGCGAAGTCGTCGGGGCGGTCGGCCTTGTTGACGACGACGATCACCGGCACCTGCGAGCCGCGCAGCGTCTTCGCCAGGTCGGCGTCGCCGCCGCGCAGCCCGGCGCGCCCGTCGACGACGAGGACGATCGCGTCGGCTTCGGCGATCGCCAGCCGCGCCTGCGCCTGCACGTCGCGCGCCAGCTCGGCCTCGTCGCCGAGGTCGATCCCGCCGGTGTCGACGAGCTCGAAGGCGATCCCATTCCACTCGGTCGCCAGCCGCTTGCGGTCGCGGGTGACGCCGGGCTCGGGCGAGGTGACGGCCTCGGTGCCGCCGACCAGCCGGTTGACGAGCGTGCTCTTGCCGACGTTGGGGAAGCCGACGACGGCGACGGTGGGCAGGCTCATCGAGCGCCCCCTGTCGCTTTTTTCTCGCATAGCGAGAGGAAATCGACACGCCTCATGTGAGCCCCCGCTCGCGCGCTCGCGCGACCACCCGGGCGACCACCTCGTCGATCGAGAGGCCCGTGGTGTCGAGCTCGACCGCCTCCTCGGCGGCGCGCAGCGCTCCGTGCTCGCGCTCGGTGTCGCGGGCGTCGCGCTGGCGCTGCGCCGTCAAGACCGCCTCGAAGTCCTCTCCGGTCTCCGCCGCGCGGCGCCGGGCCCGCTCCTCGTCCGAGGCGGTGAGGAAGACCTTCAGCGGCGAGTCGGGGCTGACGACGGTGCCGATGTCCCGCCCCTCGGCGACGTAGCGCCCGGCGCCGATCAACGCCCGCTGGCGGGCGACCATCGCCTCGCGGACGCGGGGGTGGACCGAGACCTGGGAGGCGGCGGCGCTGACCTCCGGCTCGCGGATCGCGGCGGTCACGTCGTCGCCGCCGAGCAGCACCCGCCGCCCGTCGAAGTCGATCTCGAGCCTCTCGGCAAGGGCGCCGACCGTTTCGCCGTCGTCGAGGTCGGCACCGCCCCGCAGCGCCGCCAGCGCCACACAGCGGTACATCGCCCCGGAGTCGAGGTACGTGAACCCGAGCCGAGCCGCGACACCACGCGCGACCGTGGACTTCCCAGCCCCGGCGGGGCCATCGATCGCGATCACCATCCGCGCAGCGTATGTCCCCGTCGTTTCCACCGTTGTGGCCCCCATAGGGGCGCAAAGGGTGGAAACGATGCTCAGCGGCGGAGGAGGGAGGCTAGGTCGGTCTCGAAGGCTGGGTAGCTGACGGCGGCGGCGTCCATGCCTTGGACCTCTACGCCCTCTTGGGAGGCGAGGCCGGCGATGGCGCCGAGCATCGCGATCCGGTGGTCGCCGTGGGAGTCGATCGTGCCGCCGCGCAAGCCGCCGGTGCCCTCGATCGCCATCCCGTCCGCGGTCGGCTCGACCTTGCCGCCGAGCGCCCGCAGCGCCGTGGTGACGGTCTCGATCCGGTCGGACTCCTTGCGCCGCAGCTCCTCGGCGTCGCGGATGGTCGTGGTGCCCTCGGCGAAGCAGGCGGCAAGCGCGACCAGCGGCAGCTCGTCGATCGCGAGCGGGATCTCGGCGCCGCCGACCTCGGTGGCCCGGAGCGGTGCGGAGCGGACGCGGAGGGTCGCGACCGGCTCGCCGGAGACCTCCCGCTCCTCCTCGACCGCAACCTCCGCACCCATGCGTTCGAGGATCGTCAGCAGCCCGGTCCGGGTGGGATTGACGTTGACTTCCTCCAGGATCAGCTCGCTGCCCCCTACCAGCAGCGCGGCGACGACGAAGAAGGCGGCCGATGAGATGTCGGCGGGGACCGAGATCGATTCCGGCTCCAGTCGCTCGACCGGTCGCACCGCCACGGCATCGCCATCCCGCTCGATCGTGGCGCCTGCGGCGGTCAGCATGCGCTCGGTGTGGTCTCGGCTCGGCTGTGGCTCGATGACCCGGGTCTCGCCGCCGGCGAGCAGTCCGGCGAAGAGCAGGCAGGACTTGACCTGGGCGCTCGCGACCGGCATCTCGTAGCTGGCGCCGTGCAGGGTGGTGCCCTCGATCTCCAGGGGCGGCAGGCGGTCCTCGCGGCAGCTCAGGTTCGCGCCCATCCGCCGCAGCGGCACCGCGATCCGGTCGACCGGGCGGCGGCGGATCGACTCGTCCCCGTCGAGCGTCCAGTGCCCGTCCTCCTGCCCGGCCAGCCAACCCGGAAGGAGGCGCAGCAGGGTCCCGGCATTGCCCACGTCGATGCTGGCGGAGCGGGCGCCACGGATGCCGACGCCGCGGATCCGCAGCCCGAGTCCGAGGTCGGCTGAGCCCGGCGGGCGCGTCGAACCGGGCGGGACGGCGACGGTTCTGCTTTCGCTGCCGGCGACGACCTCCGCCCCCAGCGCTTCGACGGCCTCCAGGGTCGAGCGCGTGTCGGCCGCGTCGAGGTAGCCGCTGATCTCGGTCTCGCCCTCCCCCATCGCCGCGATCAGCGCGGCGCGGTGCGAGATCGACTTGTCCGACGGCGGGCGCAGCGACCCGCGCAGGGGTCCCGAGGGATCGAAGCGGGTCATCGCGGCGAGCCTATTCGGCGCTGCCGCCGAGGACCGTGA
>DASTGL010000119.1:0-3067 GCA_035719145.1 Solirubrobacterales bacterium | reverse complement strand
CTCGTCCGCCGCCTCCGCGCCGCCAACGTCCGCCTCTCCCGCCAGTCCTTCCAGACCGTCCCCAGCCGCGTCGCCGGGATCCTCGCCCAGCTCAGCCGCGAGGGACAGGACGGGGACGCCGATCCGGAAGAAGAGGTGACGATCAACATGAACCAGACCGACCTCGCCCAGCTCGCCGGCACCTCGCGCGAGTCGGTCAGCCGCTTCCTCGCCGAGCTCGAGCGCGCCGGCGTCGTCCGCTCCGGCCGCGGCCGGGTGACCGTGCTCGAGCCCGAGAAGCTGCGCAACTACATCTACTAGGCCGCTTGAGCGACTCGCCGAAGCCGCCGATGTCGCTTGCGCTGCCCTTCCGCTGGGCGGGACGCGACGGCGAGGCGCGGGTCGAGGTCCGCGAGAACGACGATCCGGTCGGTCTCGGCTGCGAGCCGTGGGCACGCGGCTTTCCCGTCTGCCGGGCGACGATCGATCCGCTCGCGCGCGGCTACTCCGACATGCTCGGATGGATTCAGCTGGTCGACGACAGCTACCACGGGGGCGGCTTCCACGCCGACGGCTTCGAACCCCTCGGCGAGCTTTCCCATCCTTTCGGCTTCTACGGTGTCTCACCGACTCTCTTCGACGCCCCCCACGCCGACGCGGAGAGCTTCGACTTCCTCGCCCACACCTTTCTCTGCGGCCTCGGCGGCGACCTGCTCGAATTCCGCCGCGAAGCCCGCGCCGTCCTCGGCTTCGGCTGGGGCTGCGTCAAACGAGGCCCCGAGATCGAGTTCCGGAAGGTGGAATCGCTGCCGCCCGCGGCCTGGGACGGCCATCGCGACTATCTGTCGCAGAGATTCCCGGAATGGCGCTTCTCACCCGGCTTCACCGAGACCTCGCTGGAGCCATGACCGACCTCCTGTCCGCCCGGCGCCGCATGGTCGAGCGGCAGTTGCGGCGGCGGGGAATCGAAGACGAGCGGGTGCTGGCGGCGATGGGGGAGGTGCCGCGGGAGGCGTTCCTGCCGGAGGCGCTGCGGGACCGGGCCTACGCGGACTCGGCGCTGCCGATCGGCGAGGAGCAGACGATCTCGCAGCCCTGGATCGTCGCCGCGATCTGTCAGGCGCTCGGGCTGGAGGGATCGGAGCTGGTGCTCGAGGTGGGGACCGGCTCGGGCTACTCGGCGGCGGTGCTCGCCAGGCTCGCCGCGCACGTCGTCAGCATCGAGCGCCACCAGCCGCTTTCCCGCGAGGCGGCGGCGGTGCTCGAGTCGCTCGGGGTGAGGAACGTCGAGATCGCCGTCGGCGACGGCAGCCTCGGTGTCCCGGCTCGGGCTCCGTTCGACGCGATCGCCGTCCACGCCGCCGCTCCTGCCGTGCCTCCCGCCCTGATCGACCAACTGGCCGACGGGGGCCGCCTCGTCGTCCCGATCTCCTCCGGGCGCGACGCAGACGCGCTCACCCTGCTGCGCCGCAGCGGCGAGGGGGTCGCGACGACCAACCTCGGCCCCTGCCGCTTCGTGCCATTGATCGGCGCCGAAGGCTTCGGCGAATGAGCGTGGCCCGGGGCCGGCTCAGCAGCTGATTCCCTGAGGGTCCTTGCCGTCGCGGGCGGCTTCGTCGTTGCCGGCGCCGCAGTCGATCTGCTTGTCGCGCTGGCCGTCGAGGGCTTCGATGAAGTCGTCGCCGCCTTTGCCGATGAAGGTGTCGGCGCCGAGGTGGCCCATCAGGCTGTTGTCGCCGTTGTCGCCGACCAGGACGTCGGGGCCGTCGGAGCCCTCGAGGCTCTCGTTGTCGGCCTGCACCTGGTCGGGGCTGCCGCAGCCGGGAGGCCCGCCGGTGCCGCCGATTTCCACCCGCAGGTTGTCCCTCGAGCGGGCGTAGGAGACGGTGTCCTCGCCGGCCCCGCCGTCGAACTTGTGGCCCTGGCAGGTGGGGACGGAGTTGACGAGGAGGTCGTTGCCGTTGCCGCCGAGCAGTTCGTCGCCGCCCGGGTCGGCGTAGAGGACGTCGCTGCCGCCGTTTCCTTCGAGCCGGTCGTGGCCGTTGTCGGGGCCGTTGTAGTTCTCGCCCGCTTCGAGGACGTCGTCGCCTTCGCCGCCGACCAGGGTGTCGTCGCCGGCGTTGCCGTTGATCCGGACTTTGGCGCCGGCCGGGACGCTCGGGTCGACGACGATCGTGTCGTTGCCGTTGCCGCCGGTGACGACGATGATCGGCGCCGCGCCGGAGTCGGGGCAGACCATCGCGCTGCCGTTGGAGGGCGGGGTCTGGCAGCCGTCGCCGGCGAAGATCGGGACCGCCGAGGAGACGATCCAGGCGTCGGGGCTCCGGGAGATGCGGATGTCGTCGTTCTGGGGGCTGCCCTGGATGATCAGGCTGGCGCCGTCAAGCCCCTGGTTGAGGGTCCCGTAGGCGAGGCTCGGCGGCGGCGGGGTTTCGGGTCCGCAGGACGTTTCGGTGGCGAAGCCTTCGCAGGTGTCGGAGCCGGGGCCGCCGAGGGCCTGGCCGCCGCTCCCGCCGTTCTCGAGCGTGTCGTTGCCGACGCCGCCGTCGATCCGGTTGTTCTGGCCGTCGCCGACGATCGTGTCGCCCTGCGGCGAGCCGACCACGTCCTCGAAGCCGCTGAGGTCGTCGTGCCCGTCGCCTTTGGCCTTGCCGCTGGCGAGGTCGACCTGGATGCCGCCGCGGGTGGCGCTGGCGTAGGAGACGATGTCGTTGGCGCCTTCGCCGCCGGCGAGGACGTCGGTGCCGGCGTCGCCGCGGACGATGTCGCCGTCGCCCGGGCCGCCGTCGGCGTGGTCGGTGCCGGCGCCGCCGAACACTTCGTCCGCGCCGCCGCCGCCGTTGAGGTCGCTGTCGTCGCCGGGGCCGCCTTCGACGTGGTCTTCGCCGGCGCCGCCTTCGATCTCGTCGTTGCCCTTGTCGCCGAGCAGTTTGTCGTCGCCGCCGTCGCCGTCGATCTTGTCGCTGCCCTGCTGGCCGTCGATGTAGTCGTTGCCGGCGCCGCCGTCGATCTTGTCGGGGCCCTTGAAGCCGGTGATGTAGTCGTCGCCGCCACCGCCGTGGAGGCCGTCGGCGCCTTTGGAGCCGGA
>DASTGL010000118.1:0-7085 GCA_035719145.1 Solirubrobacterales bacterium | reverse complement strand
GAAGTCCATCCGGGCCGCTACCTCCTCGCGATCGAATTGCCGGAAAGCGACGGCTGGCAGATGGGCATCGCCGCCTCCGGGCACGACGAAGTCGAACTGACTGCGACGCGCGGGGCCGCTTCCGTCGCCTACCGCGCTCCCGGCCGGGTCAGCAGCCAGCGAGTCGAAGCCGACTTCGGCGCTCTCGGCCGGATCGACCTGAAGCTGGACCTCGAAGCGCGCGGAACCGGCGTCCCCCGCCTGCATGGCCGCTGCACCGGCAGGTCACCCTACGAGCTGGTCGGCAGCTTTCACGGCACCGTCGACTTTTCCGGCGAGCCGAATGTCGCCGGAGTCTCCGCCGACCGAGGTCACGCGACGATCCGGCGGAGCTTCCAGCACGTCTGCCAGCCGCTCGAGCTCCCCGGGCTCGGCAAAAAGCCGATCCCACTCGAGACCGATGTGGTCGCAGCTCAGTCCCACGAAAACGGCCGCACGACGGAGATGGCTGCCATTGGCATCGACCTCTTCCACGAATTTTTTCTCGGTCTGATCACCGGCAGCGTCAGCGAACGCGCTGGCACGGTGAAGATCACCCGCTCCAGAAAAGGGCTGATCTTCGAAGAAAAGGAATTGCACCTGAGCAAGCCTGGAGCGGAGCCCGAACGGGCAAAAGTAAAGCCGTCTTGGCCTTTCCGCGGCTCGGGGTTCTTCGTCAAGCCAAACGGAGAGCCGGCGCAGTGGGAAGGAAACCTCAACGTCCAAGTCCCGGGCGGCGGACGTCTCGCTCTTGCCGGGCCCAACTTCAACGGGACCCTCTGCCGAGCCCACGTGATCGATGAACTATCCGACTGCGCAAGCCGACTGCAGGGCCTGCGGGGCCCCGCAGCAAGCGTGCTCGACCTCTACGGCAGCGGCTCCCACTCCCAGCCCTTGGCGCCGGCCAGGCTCTCCTCGCTGAGGTAGCGGCGGAACTCGTCGGCTCGGCGGGCTCGAACCTCAGCTAGGACGCCGCTCCCTGCAAAAACTCGCGGAAGACATCTTCGTCCCGCTCCACGAAGTAGTGCGAGTGAGTCCTCTTGATGGTGTCGAAGGAATCGGCGCCCACAAGGACTACCTCGATTGCATCGTTTTCCCGGTGAAGCTCCTCCAACGCGGAATAGCGCTCAGCGGCCCCGGTGTAATCACGACCGAAATCCTCATGCTGAAGGGCTCGACTCTTGAGGTCGTAGATCAGAAGGAAATATTGCTCAGGGGGCGTCACTTACTTTCCGTTCTCCTCAATTTGCGCTGTACCTGCTCGTGCAGTTCCTGGAACCGACGCAGCGTGTCCGGGTCTCGACTTGCCCCCTCATCAGCCTGGGCAAGAAGATTAGAGCCAAGACGATAGTACTCGGTGATGTCATCGGGCGCACGATCCGCCTTCAGCCCGACATCGGTCCTTCGATCGGTGCCCTCAATCAGCTCTGCCCAGGCATGCTGGGAGATGGTCCGGAGCTGGATCTCGATCAGCAATCCCGCCTTCTCAACTATTACGTGAATAGCGCGGTACCCCGAGCGAGACTTCGGGTGCGCGACGTAGTCGCGCACGCGGCGGATACTCCAACGCTTCTGGTGCTCCAAGTGAAGGATCATCGCCCGCATCTCCTCGATGGATCCAAAAAGGGCTCGGCACCCTCCAATGTCGTGCATCTGTGAGAGCCGCATTTCTGGCTCGCGCAACAGCTTGTCTGCGATGGTGCGCATGCGCTTCAAGCGCTGAGCGACAACCGGGCGGCCATCCACCTGGATCGTCGAGTGTTTGGCGATGTAGTAGCGGATCCCGGCAGCGACGTTCTTCAGAGGGCCCGCATGACAAGTGCGGAAGTCGTCGACGATCGCTACTTCACGTCTCAGTTGGCTGCTGCTGAGATCGGTTTCGCCGCGCATCCAACCACGAAGCGTCTCGCCTGCTTTGTCGATTCGCGTTTTCGAGTTGACGAGCCCGATCTCGGCCATCGAGCCTGCACTCTAATTGCATCGCTCCCCGCGCAACTGAGACCAGCCGTTACGAGTAGCTTCCTCTAAGGCAGCGGCTCCCACTCCCAGCCCTTGGCGCTGGCCAGGCTCTCCTCGTTGAGGTAGCGGCGGAACTCGTCGAGCTCGGCCGGCTCGACGCTGTAGACGTGCTCGGGCTCGGGGAAGTGGCGGCGGCGGACCTCGTCGCGGTAGCGGGAGACGGCCTCGACCATGGTGTCGTGGACGTCGGCGTAGCGCTTGACGAACTTCGCCATGTGGCCGGTGGTGATCCCCAGCAGGTCGTGGAAGACGAGGACCTGGCCTGAGGTGCCGGGGCCGGCGCCGATGCCGATCGTCGGCACCTCGAGCTTCTGGACGATCTCGTCGGTGATCGCCGAGGGGACGGCCTCGATCACGATCGCGAAGCAGCCGACCGACTGCAGCGCCAGGCAGTCCTCGAGCAGCTTGATCGCGCTCTTGGCGTTCTTGCCCTGGGCTTTGTAGCCGCCGAGCGCGGTCGCCGTCTGCGGGGTGAGGCCGACGTGGCCCATCACCGGGATCCCGGACTGGACGATCGCCCGGGCGCGCTCGACGATGACGCCGCCGGCCTCGAGCTTGACCGCCTGGCAGCCGGTCTCCTTGACCAGCCGCTGGGCGTTGCGGATCGCTTCCTCGTTGGAGGCCTCGTAGCTGCCCATCGGCATGTCGCCGACCATCAGCGGCGTCTTCAGGCCGCGGCGCACGGCCTTGCCGAGGACAAGCATCTCCTCCATCGAGACCAGCTTCGTGTCCGGGTAGCCGAGGACGACGTTGGCGGCGGAGTCGCCGACCAGGACGACGTCGACGCCGGCGGCCTCGGCCACGGTCGCCGAGGGGTAGTCGTAGGCGGTGACCATCACGATCGGTTCGCCCTGCGCCTTCATCTCGTCGAGGCGGGGCAGGCTGACCGGCCGCCGCTGCTCGCGGCCGGCGGTCTCGGGTGCGGTGTGGGATCGGGCTCCTGAGCTCATTTGAGAAGCACCTCCGGATGGCTGTCGATGGCAATCGCCTTGTTGTCGTCGTCGACATGGACGACGACCGGGTCGTAGCGCTCGAGGTCCGCCTCGTCGTAGGCGCCGAACGAGGCGACGATGATCTTGTGGCCGGGCTCGACCAGGTGGGCGGCGGCGCCGTTGACCTGCATCGTCCCCGAGCCTGGCTCGCCGTCGATCACGTAGGTGACGAAACGGGAGCCGTTGTCGACGTCCCAGACGTGGACCTGCTCGTTGGTGATCAGGTCGGCGCCGGCCATCAGCTCGGTGTCGATCGTGATCGAGCCGATGTAGTCGACGTCGCAGTCGGTCACCGTCGCCCGGTGGATCTTCGACTTCAGCATCTGCCTCTGCACTATCTCTCCCCTTTCGCGGGCTGGTCAGGACTGCAAGTTGGCGTTGGTCGGGTGGATGAGGACGTTGTCGATCAGGCGGGCGGCGCCGACCTGGGCGGCGACGAGGACGAGGACCGGCCGGTCCTCGAGCGCGCGCACCGGCTCGAGCGTCTCGGCGTCGCGGGCCTCCAGGTACTCGGGCTCGATCGCGGCGGCGGCAAGCTCGCGCCGGGCGGCCTCGAGGCCGATCCCCAGATCGCCCTCGCGGGCGCCGCGCTCGGCGGCGGCGAGGGCGCGGGAGAGCGCGGTCGCGCGCTCCCGATCGGCCGGCTCCAGGTAGGCGTTGCGGCTGCTCATCGCCAGCCCGTCGGGCTCGCGCACGGTCGGCAGCACCTCGATCCGCACCGGGAAGTCGAGGTCGCGGACCATGCGGCGGATCACCACCGCCTGCTGGGCGTCCTTTTGGCCGAAGTAGGCGACGTCGGGTCCGACCAGGTTGAAGAGCTTGGCGACGACGGTGGTGACACCGCGGAAGTGCTCGGGGCCGCGCCGGGAGGGGTCGCCGTCGAGGACGCCGGTCAGCGAGCCGGTGACCTCGACGTAGGTGGCGAAGCGGTCGAGCCCGTCGGGATAGACCTCCTCTACGGCGGGAGCGAAGACGAGATCGGCGCCCGCCTCCCCGGCCAGTCGCAGGTCGCGCTCCTCGTCGCGCGGGTAGCGATCGAGGTCCTCGCCGGCGCCGAACTGGGTCGGGTTGACGAAGAGGCTCATCGCCACCAGGTCGCATTCGGCGCGGGCAGCGCGGATCAGCGAGAGGTGCCCGTCGTGCAGGTAGCCCATCGTCGGCACCAGGCCGACCGTCTGCCCGGCGCGCTTCGCCTCCGCAACGGCAGCGCGGAGCTCGGCCTTGGTGCGCAGGACGGGGGCGGCCACGGTGGGACGAGGGCTATCGGCGAGGAGATTGGAGTTCATAGGTCCATGCCCTGGGGGTCACGGCCATTCAGGGGCAAATTATGGCGCACTTCGTCTCACTTCTGTGACATCGGCGACAGAAAAACATCTCTATGCGGTGATCCGGGCGGCACTTACCCGCGCAGGAGCGTGGAAGACCACCAATAAGCGGAGGATGACCGATGAGTTCAGATATCGAGGCAGTTGTTGGAGAGGCGGCGCACGACGCCGTCGAGACGCTGGAGGCCGACGGCGACACCCGTGCGAGCTTCCTCAAGAAGGCAGGACTGGCCGGCGGCGGCCTGATCGGCGGCGGCGCCCTGCTCAGCGCCCTCACCCCCGCCGCGGCAATGGCAGCCGGCAAGGGACGGCCGCCGGCGAGCTTCGGCAAGGGCGACATCGGCATCCTCAACTACGCCCTCACCCTCGAGTACCTCGAGGCCGCCTTCTACAACGAGGCGACCGCCAACAACAAGAAGAAGACCTTCATCAAGGACAAGCAGGCGCAGGTCTTCCTCAAGCTGGTGACCGCCGACGAGAACGCCCACGTCGCCTTCCTCAAGAAGGCCCTCGGCAGCAAGGCCGTGGCGGCGCCGAAGGTCGACTTCGGCGGCACCACCGCCGACGAAGCCTCCTTCATCAAGACCGCGGTCGCGCTCGAGAACACCGGCGTCGGCGCCTACGCCGGCCAGGCGCTCAACATCGCCAGCCCCGCCTACGCGGCGGCGGCGCTCTCGATCTGGTCGATCGAGGCCCGTCACGCCTCGGTCGCCGGCCTGCTGCTGAAGGCGACCCCGTCGAGCCTCTCGCCGAACGGCGCCTTCGACAAACCGAAAACCGCCGCTCAGGTCCTCAAGGCCGTCAAGGCCACCGGCTTCCTCCAGTAGCCACCCCACCCCATGGGCGGCGGCGCTTCGGCCGAGGCGCCGCCGCCCTCCTCTTCCCCCGACCTCGGCCAGACCGCTCACCACTCTCCACGGAGGCACCATGCCCAACGTCGGACCCATCGAGATCTTCCTCGTCCTGCTCGTCGCCCTGATCGTCTTCGGGCCGAAAAAGCTCCCCGAGCTCGGCAAGTCGCTCGGCCGCGGCATCAGCGAGTTCCGCGGCACGATCAGCGGCGAGAGCCCCGCCCCGGCCGCACCCGAGGTCGAGGCCAAGACCGCGGACACCCGCGCCTAGGAACGCGACCGTGGGCCGCCTCAAGCCGATCTCGCCGGAGGACCAGGTCAGCCTGGTCGACCACCTCGGCGAGCTGCGCGAACGCCTCGTCGTCTCGCTGGCGGCCTTCGGCGTCGCCTTCGCGATCTGCTTCTGGCAGAGCGACCTGCTGCTCGAACTGGCCAACGGGCCGCTGCCCGCCGGCCACGAGCGGCTGATCACCTTCGGCGTCACCGAGCCTTTCACGACGACGCTGACGGTCTCCGCCTACGGGGCGCTGATCCTGGCGCTGCCGGTGGTGCTGTTCCAGGCCTACGCGTTCCTCCTCCCGGCCTTCAGCAAGCGCCAGCAGCGGGCGATCGTGCCGCTGCTGCTGCTGATCCCCGCCCTGTTCGTCGCCGGGATCGCCTTCGGCTACTTCGTCGTCCTTCCCGCCGCCACCAGCTTCCTGCTCAACTTCAACGAGGCCCAGTTCAACATCCAGGTCCGCGCCAGCGAGTACTACAGCTTCTTCGCGACCACCCTGCTGGCCTGCGGCGTCGTCTTCCAGGTCCCGGTCGGGATCCTCTCGGTGACGCGGCTCGGCATCGTCACCGTCGACCAGCTGAAACAGAACCGGCGCTATGCCTACCTGGCCTGCTCGATCGCCGCCGCCGCGCTGCCGGGGGTCGACCCGGTCTCGATGATCATCGAGACGGTGCCGCTGGTCCTTCTCTACGAGCTCAGCATCGTCCTGGCGCGGATCTTCACCCCCGCCTTCACCCCACCGGTGGCAGACGCGACCGGCGCGGCTTAGCCGCGCCGGCTAAGCGGGCTCCTCGTCGGCGAACTCGATCTTGCGGATCGGCTTCGCCGGCGCCCCGGCCGCGATCGTCGCCTCCTCGACGTCGCGGTTGACGACCGAGTTGGCGCCGATCACGCAGCGCTCGCCGACGCTGACGCCGCTGGTCACCGCGCAGTTGACCCCGAACCAGCAGTTGGCGCCGATCCGGACCGGGCCTTTCGAGGTGAAGCCCTGCCAGGTGATCGGCTTGGTCGGGTCGTCGAAGCGGTGCTCGCCGTCGCCGACGAAGCAGCCGTTGGCGAGCATCGTGTGGTCGCCGATCGTCACGCTCTTGTAGGCGGCGATCATCACCCCGCGGTTGAGGAAGCAGCCCTCGCCGATCTCGATCCGCGCCCCCGGCGCCAGGGTCAGCCAGCAGCCCGGCTCCAGCAGCGTCCCGGCCCCGATCTTCAGCCGCCCCTCGTCGAGCGCCTCCAGCACCTCGCCCTCGACCGGATGGCGGATGAAGAAGCCGCCCCGCGCCGCGTGGCGGTTGATCCGCCAGCGTCGCAGCAGCCTGCGGTTGCGCTCGTACCAGCGCCGCTTCGCCCACCACAGCTTCCAGCCGCCCATCGCCCTTAGACTCGCAGGCATGGCGGACCTGCGCGGCGGCATCGACCTCGGCGGCACGAAGATCCAGACGGCGATCGTCGACGCCGACGGCAAGGTAACCGGCGAAGCGCGGCACCCGACGCCGACCGACGGCGGCCCGGCGGACGTCGCCGAGGCGATGGCGACGGCGCTGCGCGAGGCGGCCGAGGACGCCGGGGTTGAGACGAGCGAGCTGAAGGGGGTCGGCGTCGGCTC
>DASTGL010000117.1:0-6059 GCA_035719145.1 Solirubrobacterales bacterium | reverse complement strand
AGGCGGTCCCGCCGGCGATCCGCTTCGACTCGAGCCCGCTCTCGCGGCGGAGCACCTCGTAGTACTCGCCGTCGAGCAGCTCCGAGCGCTCGTGAAGCTCGTCCAGCGTCAGCTCGGAGAGACTCTTGTCCCGCTCGAGAGCGTCGCGGACCAGGCCGCCGACGACGCCGTGAGCCCCGCGGACCGGCATTCCCTTCCGGACGAGCAGGTCGGCGACCTCGGTCGCCGCCAGCATCTCGTCGCCGGAGGCCTCCTCCATCGCCTCACGCCGGAACTCGATCCCGTCGAGCATGCCGGCGGTGGCGTCGAGGCAGGCCTCGACCGTGTCGATCGCGTCGAAGAGCGGCTCCTTGTCCTCCTGCATGTCCTTGCCGTAGGTGAGCGGCAGCGCGTGCATCACCCCGAGCAGGGTCTGCAGTGAGGCGGCGACGCGCGGGCTCTTAGCCCGCAGCAGCTCGGCCGAGTCGGGGTTCTTCTTCTGCGGCATGATCGAGGAGCCCGAGGAAAAGGACTCGTCGAGCTCGCAGAAGCCGAACTCGCTGCTCGACCAGATGACGATTTCCGAGCCCAGCCGCGAGAGGTGCATCGCGCAGGTCGAGGCGGCGTTCAGGTAGTCGAGGACGAAGTCGCGGTTGGAGGAGCCGTCGATCGAGTTGTGGGAGACGTGGGCGAAGCCGAGGTCGCCGGCGACCGAGTCGCGGTCGATCTCCCAGTTGACGCCGGCCAGAGCGCCGGAGCCGAGCGGCATCACCGAGGCGCTGTCGAGGGCGAACTGGAAGCGGAGGACGTCGCGGGCGAGCATCCAGAAGTACGCGAGCAGGTGGTGGCCGAGGTAGACCGGCTGGGCGCGCTGCAGGTGGGTGTAGCCGGGCATCGTCCAGTCCTTGTGCTCCTCGGCGAGGTCGAGCAGGCGCTGCATCGCGGCGCCGCAGAGCTCGATCGCCCGCAGCGAGTGCGCCTGGACGACCATCGCCACGTCGGTGGCGACCTGGTCGTTGCGCGAGCGGCCGGTGTGGAGCTTGCCGGCCAGCGGGCCGATCTCCTCACCGAGCAGGCGCTCGATCGCCATGTGGATGTCCTCGTCGGCGGGCTCGAACTCGAAGCCGTGCTCGGCCATGCGGGCGCGGACCCGGTCGAGCCCGGCCTCGATCTGCGCCAGCTCGTCGACGTCGAGGACGCCGATCCCGCAGAGGCCACGGGCGTGCGCCTTCGATTGGTCGATGTCGTAGGGCGCCAGCCAGGCGTCGAAGGCCAGCGAGCGGTTGAGCCGCCAGAAGCGCGGATCGGGGTCTTTGCGGAACCGTCCCATGAGGCGGGCGATTATGCCGGGAGCGGCGCCTGCCCGAGGGCCGCCGCCAGCTCCTGGCAGACGCGGTCCACTTGCGCCTCGGACATCGCCGGGAAGAACGGCAGCGCCAGCGAGTCCGCTGCGGCGGCTTCGGCGACCGGGAACTGGCCCTCGCGGTAGCCGAGCTCGCGCAGGTGCGGGAAGAGGTGGATGCAGGGCAGGTAGGCCTTGGAAGCGACGCCGCGCTCGGCGAGGCGGGCGATCGTCGCGTCGCGGTCGGCGCCCCGTGGCAGGCGGACGGTGTAGACGAACCAGCTGCGGATCTCGTTGCCGCGAGCGGCGACGGGCGTGCGCAGGCCCTCGATCCCGGCGAGCCGCTCCTCGTACATCCGCGCCACCGCGCCGCGCCGCTCCAGCAGCGAGTCGAGCTTCTCGACCTGGGCGACGCCGAGCGCAGCGGCGAGATCGGAGAGGCGGTAGTTGAAGCCGAGCCGGTCGTGGTCGAGCCAGCCCATGTCGACGGCGCGGCCCTGATTGCGCTCGGAGCGCAGTCGCGCCGCCTCGTCGGCGTCGCGGGGGACGATCATGCCCCCCTCCCCCGTCGTCATCTGCTTGTTGGCGTAGAAGGCGAAGGTGGCGAGGTTGCCGCGGGCGCCGACCTTGCGGCCCTCGGAATCGACCGCGCCGAGCGCCTCGCAGGCGTCCTCGAGGATGCCGAGGCCGTGGCGCTGAGCGAGCGCCTCCAGCGCGGGCATCGCCGCCGGGAAGCCGAAGATGTGGACCGGCAGCAGGCCGACGGTGCGCTCGCCGACTGCCGCCGCGGCGGCGGCCGAGTCGAGGTCGAGCGTCTCCTCCTCGACGTCGGCGAAGACCGGCTTCGCCCCCTCGTAGAGCAGGCAGTTGGCCGAGGCGACGAAGCTGAAGGGGCTGGTCACGACCTCGTCCCCCTCGCCCCAGCCGAGCATCCGCACCCCGAGGTGCAGCGCCGTGGTGCCGCTGGAGGTCATCACCGCGTCCTCGACCCCGAGCCAGGCGGCGAACTCGCGCTCGAAGCGCTCCCCCATCGGCCCCAGGGAGAGCTGCCCCGAACGAAGGACCTCGAGCACCAGCTCCTCCTCGCGCGGGCCAAGATCCGGCTGGGCGAGAGGAATCTGTTGCTGGTTCTGCTGCTGATCCTGTTGGTTGTCAGTGGTCACTGGAAGGCGTACTCCAGCGAGTCGACCAGCGCCTCCCAGGAGGCCTCGATGATGTTCTCCGAGACGCCGGTGGTGCCCCACTCGCGGCCCTCGTCGGCCGAGTCGAGGAGGACGCGGGTGACGGCGCCGGTGCCGTGGGCTTCGTCGAGAATCCGCACCTTGTAGTTGGTCAGCTCGACGTCGGCGAGGTGGGGGTACTTGCCGGCGATCGCTGCCCGCAGCGCCTTGTCCAGGGCATTGACCGGCCCGTTGCCCTCCGCTGCCTCGAAGTAGCGCTCGCCGTCGACCTCGACTTTGACCGTGGCCTCGGTGGTCACCTCGCCGCCGGCGTGCTTTTCGACCACGACGCGGAAGCTCTCGAGCCGGAAAAGCGGTTTGTAGTTGCCGGCCTCGCGCCGCAGCAGCAGCTCGAAGGAAGCCGGGGCGGCCTCGTAGTGGTAGCCGCGGTGCTCCTGCTCCTTCAGCTGCTGCACCGCCCGGGTCGCCGCCGCGTCGTCGAGCTCGATCCCGGCCCGCTCGGCCTGGCTGCGGATCGTCGCCTTGCCGGCAAGCTCGGAAGCGACGACGTCGCGCTCGTTGCCGACCAGTGTCGGGTCGAGGTGCTCGAAGGTGCTGGCGTCGGCCTCGACCCCGGCGGCGTGCATGCCCGCCTTGTGGGCGAAGGCGTTGCGGCCGACGTAGGGTCGGTCGGGGTCCGGGGTGAGGTTGCAGAGTTCGTCCAGGTAGTGCGCGGTCCGGGTCAGCCCCGCCAGCTGCTCGTCGCCGACCACCTCGAAGCCCATCTTCAGCTGCAGCGCCGGCAGGATCGTCGCGAGGTTGGCGTTGCCGCAGCGCTCGCCGTAGCCGTTGACGCAGCCCTGCACGAGCCGGGCGCCGGCTTCGACCGCGGCCAGCGAGTTGGCGACCCCGCAGCCGGCGTCGTCGTGGGTGTGGATGCCGACCTCGACCGCGTCGCCGAGTGCGTCGACGACCACCGCGGTCGCCTCGGCGACGTAGCTCGGCAGGCTGCCGCCGTTGGTGTCGCAGAGGGTGACGTTCTCGGCTCCGGCCTCGGCCGCGGCCGCGACGCATTCGAGGGCGTAGGCGCTGTCTTCGCGATAGCCGTCGAAGAAGTGCTCGGCGTCGAAGAACGGCCGCTTGCCCTGCTCGAGGCAGAAGGCGATCGAGTCGGCGATCATCGCCAGGTTCTCCTCGCGGCTGACCCGGATCACCTTCTCGACATGCAGCGGCGAGCTCTTGCCGACCAGGCAGACCGCGGGAGCGAAGGACGCGGTGAGGACGGTCAGCGCCTCGTCCTCGGCGGCGGCGCGGTCGCGGCGACGGGTCATCCCGAAGGCGACGATCGTCGCGTTCTCGAGCTCGACCTCGGCCAGCCGCTCGAACAGCTCGGCTTCCTTCGGGTTGCTGCTCGGGAACCCCGCCTCGATGAACTGCAGGCCGAGGGCGTCGAGCGCCTGGGCGACCTTGAGCTTCTCGCCCACCGAGAGCGACATCCCACGACCGCCCATGCCGTCGCGGAGGGTGGTGTCGTAGAGCTTCACCTGTTCCATCATCTACTGCCTTTCGAGTCGAAGAAGAAGATCGGGTGGGCCTTGGGCCCGGCGTGCGCGGACGTGCCGCGCCGGCCGCTTATGCGGCGGGGGTAATTCGCCCGATCGACTCCGAGCCGGAAGCCTCGGCGGAGCCGTTGCTGGCGGGGGCCTCGACGAAGTCGAGCCACTCCAGGTACTCCTCGGCGCGTCCGTAGAGCGCGTCTTCGAACTTCGCCTGGACCTGGCGGGTCACCTCGCCCGGTTCGCCGAGCGGGTGGTCGTCGATCTCGCGCACCGGCACCAGCTCGGCGGCGGTCCCGGTGAGGAAGACCTCGTCGGCGAGGTAGAGCTCGGCGCGGGCGATGTCGCGCTCGACCACCGTGTAGCCGAGGTCCCGGGCGATCTGGATCACCGACTTGCGGTTGATCCCGTCGAGGATCGAGGCGACGTGCGGCGGGGTGAGGATCTGGTCGTCGCGGACGACGAAGATGTTCTCGCCCGAGCCCTCGCAGACGAAGCCGCGTTCGTCGAGCAGGATCGCCTCGTCGTAGCCGGCGTTGTGCGACTCGGTCTTGGCGAGGATCGAGTTGAGGTAGGAGCCCGAGGCCTTCGCGTGCGGGATCGAGCCGCCGGGGCTGATCCGGCGCCAGCTCGAGACCTTGGCGCGGATGCCGCCGTTCTTGCTCTCCTCGCCGAGGTAGGCGCCCCAGGGGAAGGCGGCGATGATCAGGTCGATCGGGGCGTCTTTGGCGTAGAGGCCGAGGCTGCCGTAGCCGCGGTAGGCGAGCGGGCGGATGTAGGCCGACTTGAGGTCGTTGCGCCGCAGCAGCTCGTGCGTCGCCTGGCGAATCTCCTCGATCGAGTACGGCAGCTCCAGGTAGTAGAGCTCGGCCGACTTCTCGAGCCGGTCGAGGTGGTCGTGATGGCGGAAGATCGCCGGTCCGCGGGCGGTTTCGTAGCAGCGGATGCCCTCGAAGACGCCCGTGCCGTAGTGCAGCCCGTGGCTCAGCACGTGGGTTTGGGCGTCCTCCCAGGGGAGGAACTCGCCGTTTCGCCAAATCAACTCGACCGGATCCATGTTGGGGAATTATGCCCGATGGGTCAAAGGGCTTCAGGCCCGCCGGGGCGAATGAAGGCTCGGACCCGAAGACAGGAGAGAAAAGATGCGATTTCCCCGTCCCCAGTTGAACTACGCGAACGTGATCGCGACGATCGCGCTCTTCGTCGCCCTCGGCGGTGCCGCGATCGCCGCCGGACTGCCGAAGAACAGCGTCGGCGCCAAGCAGCTGAAGCGCGGCGCGGTGACGGCCGCGAAGCTCAAGCGCGGCGCCGTCACCAGCGGCAAGATCGCCCCGAAGGCGGTTACCGCCGGCAAGCTCGGCGCCAACGCCGTCCTGCCCGGAAACCTCGGCAACGGGGTCATCAGCACCGAAAAGATCGGCGACGGCGCGGTGATCGCCGGCAAGATCAAGAACGGGGCTGTCACCACCAACAAGCTGAACAACGGGGCCGTGACCTCGGCCAAGCTCGACGACGGCGCCGTCAACACCGGCAAACTGGCCGACGGCGCGGTGACCCCCGCCAAGCTCTCGGTGCCGCTGGGAGGCTCGGTCTCGACCCTGCAGTCGGGACAGACGCTGCGGGGCGTCTTCGACATCGGCGGGCGCAGCGGCGGCCCGCAGGGCAAGTTCGAAGAGCACTGGAGCCAGAGCTTCCCGATTCCGCTCCTGAACGCTCCGAGCGCCGACGAAGCAAACATCATGAAACCGGGGCAGACCAGCACGAACTGCCCGGGGATCACCGGTGGCAACGCGGCGACCCCGCAGGCGGCGCCCGGGCAGCTCTGCGTCTACATCACCAAAGAACTCGAATACGAAGACGGCAACTTCGATGCCGACAGCGTCAGCCGGCTCGGCTTCGGGCTGGTCGTCGTCTTCAAAGGCGAACCCGAAAAAGACCACTACCTGAAGGGCTACTGGGCGGTGACGGCACCCTAACCGGCTGCCGCGGCGGTTCTAGGCGGAGAGCTCCTCCAGGACCGCC
>DASTGL010000116.1:0-9455 GCA_035719145.1 Solirubrobacterales bacterium | reverse complement strand
CCTCCTCCAACGACGGGTGGGTCGCCTCGAGGTCGAGGACGTGGTGGCCGGCCAGCTCGCGCACGACCGCGTCGAGATCGCCTCCGGCGGTGAAGCTGGCGCGGCTGCCGCTCATCTCGAAGTCGGCCACCCCCGGCAACTCGCGCAGCCGCTCGATCCCCGCCGGGTCGCGCAGCTCGACGGTGAAGCGGCGGCGCGCCTTGCCGAGCAGGTCGGCGATCCGCTCGACCGCGACCAGCCGGCCGCCGCGGACGATCCCGACCCGGTCGCAGACCCGCTGCACCTCGTCGAGCTCGTGCGAGGAGAGGAAGACGGCCGCGCCGCGCTCGCGTTCCTCGCCGACCAGGGCCAGGAACTCCTCCTGCATCAGCGGGTCGAGGCCGCCGGTCGGCTCGTCGAGGATCAGCAGCTCGGGCCGGTGGAAGGTGGCGAGGATGAGGCCGACCTTCTGGCGGTTGCCGCGCGAGAGCTGGCCCAGCGGCCGGTCGAGGTCGGCGCGGAAGCGCGCCGCAAGCTCCTCCGCCCGGCCCTCACCGTCGATCCCGCGCAGCCGCGAGAGCAGCCGCACCGCCTCCCGCCCGGTCGCCTCGCGCCCGAAGCCGAAGTCGCCGGGCAGGTTGCCGAGCCGCGCCCGGATCGCGACGCTCTCGCGGCGGCTGTCGAGTCCGAAGATCCGCGCAGATCCCGAGGTCGGGTGGATCAGGTCGAGCAGGGTCCGGATCGTCGTCGTCTTCCCCGCCCCGTTCGGCCCGAGGAACCCGAAGACCTCGCCGGGCCGCACCGCGAAGCTAACGTCTTCGATCCCACGATGGCTGCCATAGCGCTTGGTCAGCCCCTCGGTCTCGATCGCCGCCGTCTCGCTCACGCGGCGATTATGAGCCGCAGCGCGGCCGCGACGTCTTCGGCGATGGCCTTCGGTTCCAGTTCGAGCTGGCGGCCGCTGAAGCGGTGGACGCGGTACCCGCGTCGCCGCAGCTCCAGGTCCCGCTGCCGGTCGTCCTCGAAAGCAACGGTTCCCCCGTGGGTCACGTAGCTGTCGGTTTCGACGATGAGGCCGGCAGGGCGCCAAAGGAAGTCGACGGTCAGGCGCCCGATTGGGACGTTGACCTCCGGGGGCGGCAGGCGATATCGGCGGCACAGGCGCAAGAAATCCCGCTCGAGGTCACTGCGCGTCCGGTCCGTCTGAATGTCACCGAGCGGCATCTGCAGGAACTCGGCCTGGCGGATAGCTCGCCGTACGAGCGAGGGCCGCAAATCCGAGCGCCGCAGATCCGCGAGCGTCCGGGCCACGGTCGTGATGGGAATTCGTTCGTGGATGGTCACTAGACGGAGTGGGCGAGTTTGCGAACTAGTGGTTGACAAATTCGCCCCGCCATCGAGGCTGCGGCACCGATGGATGCGGATTCCGCGGCGACGGCTGCGGCCGGTGCGCTTGGGGACGGTGATGTCGATTGGTCCATCCAAGGGACGCAACAGCTTCCAATGCACCGCAGCCGACCCGTGGCTTAGGACGGCACCGGAGCCGCAAGCGAGCACCGCCGCCATCCAGCCTGCTTCGAGACTCAACCCGTCGTGCCCCACCGAGTAGACGCCTTGATGAACTCGATACAGCCTGCCGCTATGCACGCGCTTGGAGATCGCCGCCCTCGTCAGCCCCGCCGCAACAAGCTGCTTCGTCGTCACGATTCCGTGCTGCTCGCGAGCGAAGCAATTGATCGCCAAGTCCACCGGGTCGCCTTTGCCAACCATCGGTTTGCAAAGTCGCCCAGACCTGCTGGTTCTCCCCCTCGCCGGAGGGAAAGGCCGCTATTTGAGGACGGCCTCGAGCTCGGCCAGCTGGGCTTCGATGCCGGCGCAGACGCCGTCGCAGAGTTCGTGCACTCCCTGGTCGGCGATCCGGTAGAGCGAGCTGGTGCCTTGTTTGCGGCGGGCCACGAAGGCCTCGGCGAGGAGGGCTCCCAGGTGCTTGGAGACGTTCTGCTGGGAGGTGCCGAGGGCCTCGGCGAGCTCGCCGACCGAAGCCTCCTCGTGGGTGCGCAGGTAATCGAGGACGCGCAGCCGCGTCGGGTCCGAGAGGGCGCGGAAGCGGCGCGAGATCAGCTCGGCTGCCTCGGGGTTGAGTGGACTCTGAACCTTCGTGCGGGTTTTCATCTCTCTGCTATTGTACTTATACAACTGTTAAGTTGTTAAGACGTATAGTTGATTGGAGACAGATCGTGACCACCGCTACCCCATCCATACACAACGACCGCCTGCTGAGGAGCGCCTGGAAAGGCTGGCCGCTCGAGCGCGTGCTGTTCGCGCTGGCCGGGACGATGGTCGGGCTCAGCGCCCTGCTCAGCGCCGTCGTCAGCGCGTACTTCCTGCTGCTGACCGGGTTCGTCTCCCTCAACCTCCTCCTCTTCGCAACCGTCGGCAACTGCGGCGCCTCGCTCGTCCTGCGCCGGCTCGGCGTCCGCAGCGGGTGCGGCCGATGACGGCGCTCGGCCCGGTCGGGCGCCTCGGACGGCTCGCCGCCACCCATCGCGCCGCCACCTTCGCGGTCTGGGCGGTAATGGCGGTCGGCCTCGGCTTCCTCGCCCCGCGCGTGGAGACCGCGCTCTCCGGCGCTGGCTGGGAAGCGAGCGGCTCGGAGTCGGTGGCGGTCCGCAAGCAGGTCGACGCGGCCTTCGGCGGCGGCGGCGCCTACGGCCTGCAGGTCGCCGTCCATTCCAGCGAATACACCGCGACCGACCCGCGCTTCCGCGCCACCCTCGCCCGCGTCCAGCGCCTGCTAGCCGCCGACCCCGCGGTCGGCAAGGTCGCCCCGCCGCGCCCAGGCGTCTCGATCTCCCGCGACGGCCACACCGTCGTCGTCCGCGCCACCGCGGCCGGGGACCCGAACGGGATGGTCGCCGCCGCCGACGGCCTGAAGAAGGACCTCGCCGCGGCGGCCGCGCCCGGCGTCGAAGCGAACCTCGCCGGCGCCGCCGGCATGTGGTCGGACTTCAACGAAGCCAACCGCGAAGCGATGCTGAAGTCCGAGCTCTTCTCCTGGCCGGTGACCCTGGCGATCCTCGTCCTCGCCTTCGGCTCCCTGGTCGCGGCCGGGCTGCCGCTGATGCTGACGATCGCCGGCCTCGTCACCTCGGCCGGCGTCCTCTACCTCGGCACCCTGGTCTCGCCGATCTCGATCTGGGCGATGAACTTCGCGCTGATGTTCGCGCTGGCGCTCGGCATCGACTACGCGCTCTTCGTCGTCATGCGCTTCCGCAGCGCCCTCTTCGGCCAGGGGCTCGAGCCGGCGGAGGCGGTCGGGGTGACGATGGACACCGCCGGCAAGGCGGTCCTCTTCTCCGGCCTCACGGTGCTGATCGCGCTCTCGGCGGTGATGCTGGTCCCGAGCCCCGCTTTCCGCTCGATGTCGCTCGGGATCATGATCTCGGTCCTCTTCGTCCTCGCGGCGACCCTGACCCTGCTGCCGGCGGTGCTGGCGAAGCTGGGGCCGCGGGTCGACAAGCTGGCGCTGCCGTGGGCGCACTCGGGTGAGCATCGCTCGCCTCGCTTCGCCCGCTGGGGCGAGCTGCTCTGGCGCCGCCCGCTCCTCTTCGGCGGCCTGGCGCTGCTGGCGCTGGTCGTCCTGGCGCTGCCGATCCTCGGCCTGCGCACCGGCATGCCCTCGATCAAGGTCGTGCCGCAGGGTGACGGCTCGCGGGTCGGCTACGAACAGGTGAGCGCCGCCTTCGGGCCCGGCGCGCCGGGCGCGCTGCAGGTGACGGCGCCGCGGGCGCAGGCGCAACGGGTCGGCGCCGAGCTGCGCGCCGACCCCGGCATCGCCGCGACCCAGCCGCCCCAACCCGGCGGCGAAGGCCTCGTCCTGATCGAAGCCGTCCCCAAGGCGGGCCCCTCGACGACCGCCCTCGGCGCCACCGTCGACCGCCTCCGCGCCGAGCTGCCGGAAGCGGCCCTGGTCGGCGGGCCCGCGGTCGAAAACCACGACCTCGAAGCGGCGCTCTCGGCGAAGACGCCGCTGGTGATCGGCGTCGTCCTCGGACTCGGGTTCCTGCTGCTGCTGGTCGCCTTCCAGGCGCCGCTGGTGGCCGCGCTCGGCGTCCTCACCAACCTGCTCTCGACCGGGGCCGCCTTCGGCGTCGCCAAGCTGATCTTCCAGGACGGGCACCTCTCCGGCCTGCTCGGCTTCGAACCGCAAGGCTTCCTCGACGCCTGGGCGCCGGTGTTCTTCTTCGCGATGGTCTTCGCGATCGCGATGGACTACACCGTCTTCCTCCTCTCCTCGGCCCGCGAGCACTGGGAGGAATCGGGCGACGCCAAGCAGGCGATGGTCGGCGGTCTCGCCCACTCCGGCCGCGTCATCCTCGCCGCCGGCGCGGTGATGGTCGCCGTCTTCTTCACCTTCGCCCTCTCCGGCCCGCTGCCGCCGAAGGAAATGGGCGCGATCCTCGGCATCGCCGTCCTCCTCGACGCCTTCCTCGTCCGCCTGCTCCTGCTCCCGGTCCTGCTCCGCCTCACCGGCAGCGCCGCCTGGTACATGCCGCGCTGGCTGCGGCGCATCCTCCCGGACGTCCGCTTCGGACACGGCGAGGCCCCGGCGCTGCCGGCCGATCCGCAGGTCGAGGAGCCCGAGACGGCCCCGGTCTGAGCCGCCGCGTGAGTACCCTCGCCCTAGTGAGGGTTCTCGCGGTCGTCCACCAGCGCGACGCCGGTCCCGGCGTCTTCGCCGAGGCGATTCGCGACGGGGGTGGGGAGCTCGACGAGTGGACGCTGGCGGAGCGGGCGCAGCCGCCGGCCGATCCGTTCGGCTACGACGCCGTCCTCGTCCTCGGCGGGGCGATGAACGTCGACGAAGGCGAGCGCCACGGCTGGATCGCCGAGGAGGAGGCGCTGCTGCGCGAGCTGCTCCGGCGCGAGGTGCCGCTGCTCGGCCTCTGCCTCGGCGGCCAGCTCGTCGCGGCCGCCGGCGGCGCTCAACCCCGTCGTGCCTCCCGCCCCGAGATCGGCTGGCACCAGGTCGAGGTGACGCCGGAGGGCGAAGACGATCCGCTGCTCGGCCCACTCGCCCCGGGCTTCGAGGCCTTCCAGTGGCACAGCTACGAGTTCCCGCTGCCTCCCGGCGCCGTTCCCCTCGCCCGCAGCGAGGTCTGCCTGCAGGCCTGCCGCCTCGGCGAGCGCGCCTATGCGATCCAGTTCCACCCCGAGGTCAGCCGCGCCGACGCCCTGCACTGGATCGACGACTACGAGGCCGACCCCGACGCCGTCCGCATCGGCGTCGACCCGGGCGTCCTCGGCCCGGAGACCGAGGCGAAGATCGGCAAGTTCAACGACCTCGGCCGCGAACTCTGCCGACGCTGGCTCGACGTCAGCTCGTCTGGATAGGCGTCAGATACGCCGCCGACAGGCCGCCGTCCACGAGGAAGCTGCTGGCGGTGACGAAGGTGGAGTCGTCGCTGGCGAGGAAGAGGGCGGCTTTGGCGATCTCCTCGGGCTCGCCGAAGCGGCCCATCGGGATGTGGACGAGGCGCTTGGCGGCGCGCTCGGGGTCCTTGGCGAAGAGCTCCTTCAGCAGGGGGGTGTTGACCGGGCCCGGGCAGAGGGCGTTGACGCGGACGCCGCGGTCGGCGAACTCGACGCCGAGCTCGCGGGAGAGCGAGAGGACGGCGCCCTTGGAGGCGGTGTAGGACGCCTGCGAAACGGCGGCGCCCATCACCGCGACGAAGGAGGCGACGTTGATCACCGAGCCGCCGCCGGCCTCGAGCAGGTGCGGGATGCCGTGCTTGCAGCAGAGGAAGACGCTGCGCAGGTTGACGTCCTGGACCCGCTGCCAGGACTCGAGGCTCGTCTCCAGGACCGAGCCGTCGTCGGTCGGGTTGATGCCGGCGTTGTTCATCAGCACGTCGATGCGGCCGAACTGCTCGCGCGCCTCGGCCAGCGCGCCGCGCACCTGCTCCTCGTCGGCGACGTCGGCGGCGATCGTCAGCGCGCCGGCCGCCTGCTCGGCGTCGAGGTCAATGCCGACGACCTTTCCTCCCTCGGCGGCGAACAGCCGCGCCGACTCGGCACCGATCCCGCTCGCGGTCCCGGTGATGACGCAGACCTTCCCCTCCAGCCTTCCTGCCATGGGCTAGCCCTCCTCGGTCGCGTAGTAGACGTTCTTGACGTCGGTGTAGTGGTCGAGCGCGTCGGGGCCGAGCTCCCTCCCGACCCCGGACTGCTTGAACCCTCCGAACGGAGTCGAGACCCGCACCGAAGTGTTGGAGTTAATCGAGATCACCCCGGTTTCGAGCGCCCGCGCGACCCGCAGCGCCCGGGCGCCGTTCCCCGTCCAGACCGAGCCGGAGAGGCCGTAGATAGTCTCGTTGGCGAGCCGCACCGCCTCCTCCTCGTCGGCGAAGGGGATCACGCAGGCAACCGGCCCGAAGATCTCCTCGGCGGCGGCGCGGTCCTGGTTGGCGACCGGCGCCAGGACGGTCGGCGGGAACCAGTAGCCGGGTCCGTCGGGGGCGCTGCCGCGGATCGCCACCGGCGCGTCGTCGGGGACGTAGGAGGCGACGGCCTCGCGCTGGCCGGCTGAGATCAGCGGTCCCATCTGGGTCGCCTCGCTTAGCGGGTCACCGACCGCGATCCCCTCGACCGCCGGTTGCAGGGCAGCGAGGAAGTCGTCGAGGCAGGAGCGCTGGACGAGGATCCGCGAGCGGGCGCAGCAGTCCTGGCCAGCGTTGCCGAAGACCGCCATCGGCGCCGCCGCAGCAGCGGCCTCGAGGTCCGCGTCGGCGAAGACGACGTTGGCCGACTTGCCGCCCAGCTCCAGCGTCACCCGCTTGATCGTCTGCGCGGCCCCGGCGGCGATCCCGCGCCCGACCTCGGTCGAGCCGGTGAAGGCGATCTTGGCGATGTCGGGGTGCTCGACGAGGCGGCGGCCGCAGACGCTGCCGGGTCCGGCGACGACATTGAGGACGCCCTCGGGCAAGCCCGCGTCGAGGGCCAGCACCTCCAGCTCGAGCGCGGTCAGCGGCGTCATCTCCGCCGGCTTCAAGACGACGCAGTTGCCGGCGGCGAGCGCCGGGGCGACCTTCCAGGAGGCGATCGTCAGCGGGAAGTTCCAGGGGACGATCAGGCCGACGACGCCGAGCGGCTCGCGGAAGGTCATGTCGACGCCGCCGGCGACCGGGATCGTCTGCCCGAGCAGCCGCTCCGGCGCGCCCGCGTAGTAGCGGAAGGTCTCGACCACCATCGCCATCTCGCCGCGCGCGTCGGCAATCGGCTTGCCGGCGTTCCGCGCCTCCATCTGCGCCAGGTCCTCCTGCCGCGCCTCGAGCGCGTCGGCGAGGTCGCGCAGCAGCTTCGCGCGGTCGGCCGGCGCCACCGCCCGCCAGGCCGGGAACGCCGCCTTCGCCCGCCCCACCGCCGCGTCGACCTCTTCCACCCCGGCCCGAGGCACCTCCGCCAGCACCCGCTCGGTAGCCGGCTCGATCACCTCGATCGCACTCATGCCGAGCCCTCCAAGTCGTGGTTCCTTTGTCCGGCCATAGACGACAAAGGAACCACGCGATCGTCGGCGTCCTCGTTGCGGCCTCGTGCTGCGTCGACGAGGGCGCTGATCACCTTCGAGTTCTCGTCCTCCTCGGGGTGCCAGATGACGCCCAGGGCGAAGCGCTTGCCGGGAAGCTCGATCGCCTCGGGGAGATCGTCCTCGGCCGACCAGCCGGTCACCTTCAGGCCCTCGCCGAGCTGGTCGACGCCTTGGTGATGGTGGGACCAGACGATGAAGCCCTCGACGCCGGCCGCGGTGCAGGCCAGCGACTCCGGGTCGAGGCGGATGTGGTGCTTGCTGAAGGTCCCGGCGACGGTGCGGTGTTCCTCGCTGCCCGTCGCCTCGGGCAGGTGCTGGACCAGGGTCCCGCCGAGCGCCACGTTCAGCAGCTGCATGCCGCGGCAGATCCCCAGCACCGGCAGGTCGCGCGCCAGCGCCCGCCGCGCCAGCGCCAGCTCGAAGCGGTCGCGGTCGGGCCAGGTGCCCTTCGTCTCCCGGTGCGGCTCGGCCCCGTAGCTCGCCGGGTCGATGTCGGCGCCGCCGGCGAGGATCAGCGCGTCGACCCGGTCGAGGAGGACGTCGGGATCCTCGACCGCCACCTCGTCGGGCGGCAGCACGATCGCGATCCCGCCCGCCTTCTGCACGCAGCGCACGTAGCTGCGCGGCACCAGCGTCGCCTCGTAGCCGTCCCACACTCCCCACGAGACGCGCTCGACCGCGGCGCAGATGCCGATCGCCGGAGAGGGAGCCTCGCTGCTCGCCTCTTCGGTCACAGCCGCTCGAAGCCCCGGTAGCGCTCCCAGTCGGTCACCGCCGCCTCGAACGCCTCGATCTCGACATTGGCCCGGTTCAAGTAGTGGTCGATGACGTCGGTCCCGAACGCCTCCGCGGCGATCTTGCTGCCGGCGAAGGCGTCGCGGGCGGCGTAGATGTTCGACGGCACCCGCGGCTTGTCGGACTCATACGCGTTGCCCTCGAAGACCGGCTCCAGCTCCAGCCCCTCGTCGATCCCGTGCAGGCCGGCGGCGATCATCGCGGCGAGCGCCAGGTACGGGTTGACGTCGGCGCCGGGCAGCCGGTTCTCCACCCGCAGCCCCTCGCCTTCGCCGACCACCCGCAGCGAGCAGGTGCGGTTGTCGCGCCCCCAGGCGATCGCGGTCGGCGCAAACGAGCCCTTGGCGAAGCGCTTGTAGCTGTTGACGTGGGGCGCGTAGAGCAGGGTCAGCTCTTCCATGCAGGCGAGCTGGCCGGCGACAAAGCGCTCGAACAGCGACTGGTCGGCGGCGAAGGCGTTGGCGCCGTCGTCGCTCGCCAGCGAGCAGTGGATGTGGCAGGAGTTGCCCTCGCGCTCGTTGAACTTCGCCATGAAGGTGATCGCGTGCTCCTCCTGCGCGGCGATCTCCTTGGCGCCGTTCTTGTAGATCGCGTGGTTGTCGGCGCTGCGCAGGGCGGTGTCGTAGCGGAAGTTGATCTCGTGCTGGCCGAGGTTGCACTCGCCCTTCGAGTTCTCGACCTCCATCCCCGCCCCGGCCATCTCGTTGCGGATCCGCCGGATCAGCGGCTCGACCCGCGAGGTCCCCAGCAGCGAGTAGTCGATGTTGTAGAGGTTGGCCGGCTCGAGCTCGTGGAACCCCTTGCGCCAGGCCTCCTCGTAGGTGTTGCGGAAGACGATGAACTCGAGCTCGGTGGCGGCGTTGGCGCCGAGTCCTCGCTCTTCCAGGCGCGCCAGCTGGCGGCGGAGGATCTGCCGCGGGGAGGCGACGACTTCACGGCCGTCGGCCCACTGCAGGTCCGCCATCAGCATCGCCGTCGCCGGCTGCCAGGGGACCGGCCGCAGCGTCTCGACGTCGGGGACCATCTCGAAGTCGCCGTAGCCGGTGTCCCAGGAGGCCATCGCGTAACCGCCCACGGTCTCCATCTCGACGTC
>DASTGL010000115.1:0-4677 GCA_035719145.1 Solirubrobacterales bacterium | reverse complement strand
GTGCTCCGCTACGACCTCGAGCAGCTGGCCGACCATTGCGGCGCCGCGTTCCGGCTCGCCAACGTCGGCTGGGTCGACACCGCCCTGCACTGCGCCCACACCCACGACGGCGAAGAGATTTCCTACGACTACCTGATCGTCGCCTGCGGCGCCCGCCTACTTTGGTCTGTCCCCGGCGCCGTCACCTTCTGGGGCGTCGCCGACGAGGGCGAGATGCAGGAAGTCGTCAGCCGCCTGCGCGAAGGCCGGCTGCGGCGGCTGGCCTTCACGATGCCCGGCGGCCACGGCTGGGCCCTGCCCGCCTACGAGCTCGCCCTGCTTGCGGCGACCGAACTCGATGCCGCCGGCATCACCGGCACGCAGCTGACAATCGTCACCCCCGAAGACGGGCCGCTGCAGATCTTCGGCCGCCGCGCCTCCGAGCAGGTCGCCCAGCTGCTCGCCGACAACGGCATCGAGGTGCTGGCCGGAACCCACCCGGTCAAGTACGAGGGCGGCCTGCTCTCGATCGTCCCCGGCGAGGACATCGAAGCCGACGCCGTGGTCAGCCTGCCCCGCCTCGAGGGCCGGCGGATCGAGGGCATCCCCTACGACCCGACTGACTTCATCCCCGTCGACGATCACCTGCGGGTACCGGGAGTCCCCGACGTCTACGCGATCGGCGACGTCACCAACTTCCCGGTCAAGCAGGGCGGGATCGCCACCCAGCAGGCCGACGTGGCGGCCGAATCGATCGCCCTCGAGCTCGGCTGCGAGGTCGAGGCGAACCCGCTCGACCCCGTCCTCCGCGGCGTCCTCTGGACCGGCAGCAAACCGCGCTATCTGTTCGGCTGGCTCGGCGGGGGTCACGGCGAAACCTCGATCGCCAGCGATCGCCCGCCGTGGCCGATCGACAACCCGAGCAAGCTGATCGGCCGCTACCTGACCCCGTTCCTGGCCGGGCTCAGCGGCACGGCCTCCAGCAACGGCAATGGCAACGGGGACAGTAACGGCGCGATCCCGCGCGGCTCCCTCCAACCAGACTTCAGCGAGCGGGACTGAAGCGATGGACCGGGCACCGGCACCCGCCCCGGTCGAGTCGCTGGTCCGCAGGTACCTGCACGGCAATCGGCTGCTGCCGCTGGAATCAGGCGGCGGCTACAAGCCGTACCGCCAGGCTGCGGCTGAGCGCGCCGCCCGCAAGCGGTTCAAACCCCACCGTCAGCTTCAGCCGTAGCTGGCCGCGCTGCGCCAGCAGCCGCCGCTGCGCCGGGCTCGGGACCACCCGCAGCGTCGTCGTGCCGGCGGCGTCGACGACGCGGTTGCGCGGCGCCGCGCCCTTCAGCGTCAGCCGGCCGGGCGCCGAGACCTCGACCTGGAGCCGCGCCGTGCCCCGCTTGCGGTTGACGATCACCTTCACCAGCCGCAGGGTCGCGGCGTCCGCACTCGGCAGCTGCACGGCCCCGGCCCCGGAGCCGGAGATCGCGTTGGGGCCGGCGGCCGGGCCTCCATTCGGCAGCGGTTCAGGCGCCGGTTCTTCTTCTTCAGCCGGAGGGGGCGGCGGCAACGGCGGGAAGGGCGCCGACAGGGGTGCCGCCTCGACCGCGTCGCCGCTGCCGGCGAACCGTCGCCAAGCCGTCATCAGGTTGCCGCCGCTTCCCAAGGCCACGGCCGGAGCGCTGCCCCGCCGCCCGGCGGCGGAGAGGTTGGCGATCGCCGAGAGCGTTTCGGCGGCGGCGACGTCCCGCCGCTGGACGATGAAGTTGGCGCCGTCGAAGCGGCTCCAGAGGACGGTCGCGGTGCCGTTGGGGGCGACGTCGACCTGCGGTTCACCCGCGTCGCGGCCGGCGGCGGAGAGGTTGAGCGCCGCCGCCGCGGGAACGCCGAGGGCGCCGATCCGGCGCGCCTGGACGACGAAGCTGCTGCCGTCGTAGCGGTCCCAGACGACCGTCGCCTTGCCGTCAGCGCCGACCGCCAGCTGCGGCTCGGCCGCGTCGCGGGTGGCGTTGGAGAGGTCGACCACCGCGCCTTCCGGGGCGCCGGCGGCGGAGAGGCGCTGGCTCTGGATCACCCAGTGGCTGCCGTCGAAGCGGTTCCAGATCACCGTCGCCGCGCCGCCGGGCGCGACCGCGACCTGCGGCTTGACCGCGTTCTGTCCTGCGGCCGAGAGGCTCGCGGTCGTCGCCTGCGGCGCCCCCGTGGGATCGATCCGCCGCGCCTGCACGATCGAGTGTTCGCCGTCGTAGCGGCTCCAGACGACCTCGGCGCCGCCGTCGGGCGCGGCGGCCACGGCGGGTTCGACTGCGTCCTGTTCGGGTTCGGAGAGGACGTTGCTCGCCGCTTCGGGCAGCAGTTCGCCGCTCGGCGTCAGGCGCCGCTCTTCGACCAGGTAGTGAGCGCCGTCGAAGCGCTTCCAGACGACGGTGGCGGTGCCGTCTCCTCCGACGTCGACCTGGGGAGCGGCGGCATCGCGGCCGCTCTGCGAGAGGACCTCGGTCGGGCCGAGGGTCCCGTCGGGTTCGATCTGGCGCGCCTGGACGAGGAAGCTGCCTTCGGCGCCGATCCAGACGACCGTGGCGCTGCCGTCGGGCGCCACCGCCACCTGCGGAGCGAGCGCATCCTGGTTCGGGTCCGAGAGCGCAGTCACCGGCCCGGTCCCGCCGGGACCGATCCGCCGCATGTAGACCGTGAAGGCGCCATTGGTGCGGGCGCTCCAGACGACGGTGGCGGTGCCGTCGGCGGCGACGGCGACGTCGGGGGCGGTCGGGACTTCGGCCGGGAAGAAGATGTCGCTGGGCTGGGGCGGGTCGGCGGTCCCCTTCGGCGGCAGCGGCACCTTGGTCAGCGTCGGCAGCGAGATCGGGCCGGGGACGAAGAAGCTGCTCTGGACCGCCTGGCGGAACTGCTGCTGGGCGGGGGCCGAGGACTCGATCTGCCAGTCGTGGCGTATCCCCGCCTTGGCGGCGTTCCAGTTGAACCAGAGGAAGGCCTTGATCTCCGGGTGGTGCGGCAGGTAGGTGGTCAGCATTTCCCGGATCCAGTCGGTCTTGTTGCCGCCGTACTCGCTGGCCGCGTCCTCGACGATGATCACCGGCTTCGCCGGCGCGACTTCGCGGATGATTTTCAGCGTCGGGTTGATCGTCTGGTTCGGGGTGATCCAGCGATCGGGCTGGGCCGGGTTCAAGCCCCAGTTGTAGGAATCGAGGCCGGTCCAATCGACGTAGGCGTCGCCGGGGTAGTACGGCGCCGGGGTCGATTCGGGGTCGAACCAGATGCTGTTGACGAGCCAGGTCCAGGTGACGTTGGTCGCACCCTGGGCGACGACGAGGTCGTGGAAGCGGCGCCAGGCGGCGATGAAGTAAGGGCTTTTCCCCCACGCGTACCAGCCGCCGTTCATCTCCCACCAGGGGGCGAAGAGGAAGGGGCGGCCGAAGGCCTTCGCTTCCTGCGCCCATTTCTTGATCGTCGCGTCCTGGCCGCCTTTGGCGATGCTTTCCAGAGTCACCCCTTCCGCCAGGCCCGTCGTCACCAGCGGGATCGCGCCGCGGGCGACGGTGGCGTCGACCTCGTCGCGGTCGAATTCGCCCCAGTGCTGGCCCTGGTTGAGGATCGCCACCCGCTTGCCGGCGTGGCGCTCGAAGAGTTCCCAGGCGGCGAGGTTGTCGGGCGCGTTGCCGACGCCGCCGTAGGTCTCGCCGCTGATCGTCGCCCCGAAGTAGACGCCGGCCGAAGCGCCCGGCACCGCGGTGAGGGCGATCGCGGCGGCGAGTGCCAGCACCGCCGCGCACAAGCAGGTGGCAACCCCCCGCGTCAATCCCCCCTGGACCATTGTTCGATGGTAGCTAGCCGGGAGCTGGCGGGCCAGCGGACGAGCTCAGGAAGCTTTTTCGGACCTGGCGCCGGCGCCGGGGACACCGGCGGGCGGCCCGCCGGCGCTTTCAGGTTTGTGAGCTTGAGCCGGCGTCGGAAGTTCCGGCGCCGCTGCCGGAGGGTTTGCCGGCGCTTCCTCCGGCGGCGCGTGGTCCGGCGCCACGGTGGGCGCGGGGCTGCCGGATCCGCGGGTCGGTTCCGGCTGGGCTGAAGGTTCGGGGTGGGACGGTTTCGTCGGCGTCACCGGGTGGCCGTCGCTGCCGGCGGTGGTTTCCCCCGCCTGCGGCTTATGTTCGTTCGCCGCTTCCTGGCCGCCGTCCGCCTCTTCGGGGTACTGCTTCTCGTGATCCTGGCCGCTGGGGTGATCGGCCTGCGGGCCCTGGGCCTCGGCGCTGACCTCCTCGTGGGGGTGCTGTTGTCCATGGGCATGCGCAGCGGAGCTTCCGAGCCCGGATTCGAGATGCGAGGCGGGTTCGGCTTTCGTCGCGGCAGCCGTGTCGGCGCCCGGACCCTTCGCGGCAGCGCCGCCGCCGCTCTTCGATGCCCTGGAGCCAGGCCCGAGGTCGCGGCCGCTGCCGACCTTGCCGCCGCCGTTCGCCCCCGGCGTCGCGCCCGCGGACCTCGAGGCCGGAGCGGCCGACTTCGTCGTCTGGTCGCCGGGCAGGCCGAGGTTGATGACGCCGCTGCGGTCGGCGGCGGTGACCCCGATCGCCGCCACCACGGCGGCCGTCGCCACGCCTTTCGCCGCCGCCGAGGCGCCGATCGTTTTCGCCGCGCCGCCGCCGAGGCTCGCCGCCAGGCCGCCGCCGGCACCGGCGCTCTGCGACC
>DASTGL010000114.1:0-11294 GCA_035719145.1 Solirubrobacterales bacterium | reverse complement strand
CGAGGCGGTTGCGGTGCCTGGCGTCCGGTTCGATCGGCCGGATCTGTGCTGCGGAGCGACGGGGCATTACGAAGCTTTGACGCCGTAGCGAGAGCGGGCTTGCTTGCGGTCGGAGACGCCGGCCGCATCGAGGGTGCCGCGTACGACCTTGTAGCGGACGCCCGGCAGGTCCTTGACGCGACCACCCCTGATCAGGACCACGGAGTGCTCCTGCAGGTTGTGGCCCTCGCCCGGGATGTAGGTGGTGACCTCCATCCCGTTGGTCAGCCGCACACGGGCGATCTTGCGCAGCGCCGAGTTCGGCTTCTTCGGCGTCACCGTGGCGACACGGGTGCAGACGCCGCGCTTCTGCGGGGCGGCTACGCGCTTCTTGCGGCCCTGGCCCGACTTGAGGCCCGGGGTCGCGGTCTTCTTCTTCGGGCTCTTGCGGCCCTTCCTGACAAGCTGATTCGTATTCGGCACGGCCGCGCATAGTAGAGCAAGCCGGCCAAGAGCATCCCCCCAGCCGCCGCGAGCTCGGCGAAGAAGCCGTCCTCGAGCACCGCCGTGGCCCCGGCGAAGCGGGAGCTCTGGCTGCCCTCGTCGAGCCCGGCGGGGAGGTCGACGAGCAGGATCACGGCGATCGAGATCAGGCCCAGCGCGGCGACCAGGAGGCCGAGATTGCGCCGCTCCCGCACCAGCGCCAGCAGCCCGATGGCGACAGCGGCGAGGCCGATCGGCACCAGCAGGTAGGCGTGGGCGTCACCGGCGGTGCGAACCGCTTCGGTCGGGACGGTTGCCACCCCGGGGAGCCCGGCATAGCCCGGCTGCCCGATCTCTACCGCGCGGTAGTCGATGAACTGGGAGACGGCAAGCAGGATCCCGGCGGAGATCAGGACGACCGCGGCGGCACGGGCGGGGGTGATGACCTCGCTGGCGGCGGTCGCGAGGCGCACCAGTAGCCGACAGAGCCGGCGGATCCCACGCTCGAGCTGGGCGACCCCGCGGAAGAGCAGGGCGAGCAGCGGCCGCAGCCGCGGCCACAGCCAGGCCCAGGCCAGCGCCGCGTGATGCCGCGCCCGCACAACCCCCGGATGGACGCGCTCCAGCCCGCGATTACCGACTCGATCGACCTGTCGCGACCAGCGGCGAAGCGCTGCTATCATCGCCCCTCGCTCAGGCAGTTTTCGCTGTTTCTTCGCAGGACGCTTCGCCGGGCCCCTTGGGGCCTTTTTTTGCGGCTTACTACGACTACTGGACTTAGAACTCATGGCACGCAGCTTCCCACTTGAGAAAACCCGGAACATCGGGATCATGGCGCACATCGACGCCGGTAAGACGACGACGACCGAGCGCATCCTCTACTACACCGGGCGCACCCACAAAATGGGCGAGGTCCACGAGGGCGCTGCCGTCATGGACTGGATGGAACAGGAGCAGGAGCGAGGGATCACGATCACCTCGGCTGCGACCGCCTGCGAGTGGAAGGGCCACCGCATCAACATCATCGACACGCCCGGCCACGTCGACTTCACGGTCGAGGTCGAGCGCTCGCTGCGCGTCCTCGACGGCGCGATCGCCGTCTTCGACGCCGTCGCCGGGGTCGAGCCGCAGTCGGAGACGGTCTGGCGCCAGGCCGACAAGTACGGCGTTCCGCGCTTCGCCTACATCAACAAGATGGACCGCACCGGCGCCGACTTCTTCTACTCCGTGCAGACGATGACCGACCGGCTCGGCGCCAACCCGCTGCCGATCCAGCTGCCGATCGGAGCCGAGGAGAACTTCAAAGGCGTTGTTGACCTGGTGAAGATGAAAGGCCTTATCTGGACCGACGAGCTCGGCGCCGCCTACGAGGAAATCGAGATCCCCGAGGATCTTCAGGATCAGGCCGAGGAGTACCGCACGGCGCTGATCGAAGCCTGCGCCGACTTCGACGAAGAGCTGATGGAAGCCTTCCTCGGCGAGGAAGAGATCCCCGAGGAGAAGCTGATCTCCTCCCTCCACGCGGCCACCCTTTCCACCAAGATCACCCCCGTCCTCTGCGGCACCTCGTTCAAGAACAAGGGCGTGCAGCCGTTGCTGGACTCGATTGTCGAACTGCTCCCTTCGCCCCTCGAGGTGCCGCCGGTGACCGGCGTCATTCCGGCGAGCAAGGGTCAGGCTGAGGACACCGAGGCCACGCGTGAAGCAAGCGACAGCGCCCCCTTCTCCGCCCTCGCCTTCAAGGTCATGTCCGATCCCTACGTCGGCAAGCTCACCTACTTCCGCGTCTACTCCGGCAAGCTCGAAAAAGGCGGCCGCGTCCTCAACGTCAAAACCGGCAAGACCGAGCGCATCGGCCGGCTGTTGATGATGCACGCCAACAGCCGCGAGGAGATCGACGAGACCTACGCGGGCGACATCTGCGCCGGCGTCGGGCTCAAGGAAACGGGCACCGGCGACACCCTGGCCGCGCCCGACGCGCCGATCGCGCTTGAGAGCATCGAATTCCCGGAGACGGTGATCGCGGTCGCGATCGAGCCGAAAACCAAGGCCGACCAGGAGAAGATGGGCAACGCCCTACAGCGCCTCGGCGAGGAGGACCCGACCTTCCGGATCGAATCCGACGAGGAAACCGGCCAGACTCTGATCCACGGGATGGGCGAGCTCCACCTCGAGGTGATCGTCGACCGGATGCTGCGCGAGTTCAAAGTCGAGGCGAACGTCGGCAAGCCGCAGGTCGCCTACCGCGAGACGATCCGCAAGCGGGTCGAGAAGGTCGAGTCGCGGTTCGTGCGGCAGACCGGCGGTCGCGGCCAGTTCGGCCACGTCGTCATCAACCTCGAGCCGGCGCCCGGCGAGGGCTTCGTTTTCGAGAACAAAATCAAGGGCGGCGTCATCCCCGGAGAATTCATCGGCCCGGCCGAGCAGGGGATGCGCGAGGCGCTGGAGAACGGCGTCAAGGCCGGCTACCCGATGGTCGACGTCAAAGCCGAACTCGTCGACGGCTCCTACCACGACGTCGACTCTTCGGAGATGGCCTTCAAAATCGCCGGTTCGATGGCGATCCAGGAAGGGGCCAAGAAGGCCAACCCGGTCCTGCTGGAGCCGGTGATGGCGGTCGAGGTGGTCACTCCCGAGGACTTCCTCGGCGACGTGATCGGCGACCTCTCCCGCCGCCGCGGCAAAGTCCAGGGCCAGGATCAGCGCGGCAACGCGCTCGCGGTACAGGCTTACGTCCCGCTCGGCGAGATGTTCGGATACGCGACGGAACTGCGGTCGATGACCCAGGGCCGGGCTACCTACACGATGCAGTTCGAGCGCTACGAAGAGGTCCCCTCGAACATCGCTGAGGAGATCGTCGAGCACCGTTCGGGTGACCCGGTGGGTGCAGCCTCATGAGCCCCACCGCAGACGGGCGCTGAACCTGGCTATATTTCCCGGGTTGCCCGCAGGCAGCGAGAGGCTGCCGCGGACGAGCCGCCCACAAGACTCAAGCAACTAGATCAGACAGAACAACAACTTTCGAAAGGCAAACGGAGAGAATGTCGAAGGAGAAATTCGAGCGCGATAAGCCGCATGTCAACGTCGGCACCATCGGTCACATCGACCACGGGAAGACGACGCTGACTGCCGCGATCACGAAAACGCTCTCCACCGTGGGCGGTGCCGAAGCACACAGCTTCGAAGAGATCGACAACGCTCCGGAGGAGAAGGAACGCGGCATCACGATCGCGACCTCCCACGTCGAGTACCAGACCGAGAACCGGCACTACGCCCACGTCGACTGCCCCGGCCACGCCGACTACGTGAAGAACATGATCACCGGCGCCGCGCAGATGGACGGCGCGATCCTGGTCGTCTCCGCCGCCGACGGCGTCATGCCGCAGACCCGCGAGCACATCCTGCTCGCCCGCCAGGTCAACGTCCCGCACGTGGTCGTCTTCCTCAACAAGATCGACCAGGTCGATGACGAGGAACTGGTCGAGCTGGTCGAGGAGGAGGTCAAGGAACTCCTCGACGAGTACGACTTCCCGGGCGACGAGACGCCGATCATCAAAGGTTCGGCGCTGAAGGCCCTGGAAGGCGACGAGGAGGCCCAGAAAGCCGTCTTCGAGCTGGCCGCGGCGCTCGACTCCTACATCCCGGAGCCGGTCCGCGAGCTCGACAAGCCTTTCCTGATGCCGATCGAGGACATCTTCTCGATCACCGGCCGCGGCACCGTCGCCACCGGCCGCATCGAGCAGGGCGTGGTCAACACCGGCGACGAGGTCGAAATCGTCGGCATCCACCCGGAGACGAGCAAAACCACCGTCACCGGCGTCGAGATGTTCCGCAAGATCCTCGACGAGGGTCAGGCGGGCGACAACGTCGGCTGCCTCCTCCGCGGCACCAAGCGCGAGGAGATCGAGCGCGGCCAGGTTCTCTGCAAGCCGGGCTCGATCACGCCGCACACCAAATTCAAAGCCGAGGTCTACTGCCTGAAGAAGGAGGAGGGCGGTCGTCACACCCCGTTCTTCTCCGGCTACCGGCCTCAGTTCTACTTCCGGACCACCGACGTGACCGGGATCGCCAACCTCCCCGAGGGGACGGAGATGGTGATGCCGGGCGACAACGTCGAGATGACGATCGAGCTGATCCAGCCGATCGCCATGGACCAGGGTCTGCGGTTCGCCATCCGCGAGGGTGGCCGCACCGTCGGCTCGGGAGTCGTCGCCGAGATCATCGAGTAGCGACTCCCAGGGGCGGGCCTCCACCCGCCCCGACCCCGCCTCCGGGCGGGTTTGACAACTGCAAGGACATACGACCGGGGCGGCGCCCCAGCAAAAGGGGCCCCGCCCTCTTTGCGCGGTAAAGCGAAGAACGAGAAGAGAGAGAAGCAGCAGAAGTGGCCACCATCGCGGCACAGAAAATCCGGATCCGACTGAAGGCGTACGACCATGACGCCATCGATCGGGCTGCCAAAGAGATCGTCGAGACCGCCGAGCGCACCGGCGCCAGCGTCTCCGGTCCGGTGCCGCTGCCGACCGAGAAAAACGTCTACTGCGTGATCCGCTCCCCGTTCAAGGACAAGGACTCCCGCGAGCACTTCGAGATCCGCACCCACAAGCGGCTGATCGACATCCTCCAGCCGTCGCCGAAAACCGTCGACTCCCTGCAGCGCCTGGACTCGCTGCCGGCGGGCGTCGACATCGAGATCAAGCTCTAGGTGGATGTGGGATGGCGGCGATTCTCGGCAAGAAGCTCGGCATGACGCAGGTCTTCAAAGAGGACGGCAGCGTCGTCCCGGTGACGGTGATCGAAGCCGGTCCCTGCAAGGTGACCGCGGTCCGCGACTCCGACCGTGACGGCTACTCGGCCGTGCAGCTCGCCTTCGGCGAGGTCAAGCAGGGCAAGCTGACGAAGGCCGAGGAAGGCCACCTGAAGAAGGCCGGCGCCGCACCCTCGCGCCACCTGGTCGAGTTCCGCGACGAGGACCTCGGCGCCGAGGAGGGCCCGAAGGTGGGGGACGACGTCACCGTCGCCGGCTTCGAGCCCGGCCAGAAGGTCAAGGTCGCCGGGATCTCGATCGGCAAGGGCTTCCAGGGCGGGATCAAGCGCCACAATTTCAGTCGCGGCCCGGTCAGCCACGGCTCGCACAACGTCCGCGCCCCGGGCTCGATCGGCGCCAGCGCCTTCCCCGCCCGCGTCTTCAAAGGGATGCGGATGCCGGGGCAGATGGGCAACAAGCGCGTCACCCAGAAGGGGCTGGAAATCGCCGACGTCGACGCCGACCGCAACCTGCTCTTGATCAAAGGCTCGGTCCCCGGCTCGCGCAACGCGATCGTCGAGGTGAGGACCGATGGCTAGCGCCAAAGCCGCGATTCTCGGCAAAAGCGGCAAAGCCGACCTGCCCGAGTTCTTCAGCGAGCCCTTCCATCAGTCGCTGGTCCACGAGGCCGCCCGCGCCGACCTCAACGCGCGCCGCCGCGGCACCGCTTCGACCCTGACCCGCGGCGAGGTCGCCTTCACCACCGCCAAGGCCTGGCGCCAGAAGGGCACCGGCCGCGCCCGCGTCGGCACCCTCGGCGTCCCCAACCGCTTCGGCGGCGGCGTCGCCTTCGGCCCGAAGCCGCGCAAGTACACGGTCAAGGTCAACCGCAAAGCCCGCCGGCGGGCGATGCGCTCGGCCCTCTCGGTCCACGCCGAGCGCGGCTCGGTGGCCGTCCTCGACGCTTCCAGCTTCGACAACCCCTCGACCAAAACCGCCGCCGAGGCGCTGGCGAAATGGGGAGTCAAAGGCTCGTTGCTGGTGATCGTCACCGCCGAGGAGATCGGGGCGATGAAGAGCTTTCGCAACCTGAAGCGGACCCAGGTGCTCGAGGTGGGCGCCGCCGGGGTCGCCGACGTGATCGGCGCCGCTGCCGTCGTCATCTCCGAAACCGCTCTGGAAGCGCTGAAGGAGAGGCTCGGCTGATGGACGCCCGCACGATCCTGATCCGCCCGGTGATCTCGGAGAAGAGCTACGCTCTGATCGCCGAGGGCAAGTACACCTTCCGGGTCGACGACCGCGCTCACAAGACGCAGATCGCCCAGGCGGTGGAAGAGGTCTTCAACGTCGACGTCGCCGGCGTGCGCACCGCCAAGGTGCGCTCGAAGCCGAAGCGTCGCGGCCTGACCAAAGGCAAGACCCGCGCCTGGAAGAAGGCGATCGTCCAGCTCGCCCCGGGCGAGCGAATCGAGTTGTTCGAGGGCGCTGAGACCGCCTAACAGGAGACTTTTATGCCGAACCGCAAAACCAAACCGACCAGCCCGGGCCGCCGTTTCGCGACCTATCCCCTGCGCGAGCAGGTGACCGCGAAGGAGCCGGAACGGAAGCTCACCGAAGGACTCAAAAAGTCCGGTGGCCGTAACTCCAACGGCCGGATCACGGCCCGCCACCGCGGCGGCGGTGCCAAGCGGCGCTACCGCAAAATCGACTTCAAGCGGCTCAAGGACGGCGTGCCCGCGAAGGTCGCCTCGATCGAGTACGACCCCAACCGCACCTGCTACATCGCCCTGCTGCACTACGCCGACGGCTACAAGGACTACATCCTCGCCCCGGCGCAGCTGAAAGTCGGCGACACGGTCAAGTCGGGCCCCGAGGCCGACATCAAACCCGGCCATGCGATGGCCCTGGGCCAGATGCCGACCGGCACGATCGTCCACAACGTCGAGCTGATCCCCGGCCAGGGCGGCAAGCTCGGCCGCTCCGCCGGCACCTCGATCCAGCTGGTGGCGAAGGAGGGGGAGATGGTCACCCTGCGCCTGCCCTCTTCGGAGATGCGGATGGTCCGGGCCGAGTGCCGCGCCAGCATCGGCGTCCTCTCCAACGCCGAGCACCAGAACATGAAGGTCGGCAAGGCGGGCCGCAGCCGCCACAAGGGCAAGCGCCCGCAGAGCCGCGGCGTCGCGATGAACCCCGTCGACCACCCGCACGGCGGCGGCGAGGCGCACCACACCCCCGGCGGCCACCCGGTCACCCCGTGGGGCAAACCGACGCTCGGCTACCGCACCCGCAAGAAGGGCAAGCAGTCCGACCGCTACATCGTCCGCGGCCGTCGCCGCGGCAAGAAGAAGGGCCGTTAGAGATGGGACGTTCGACGAAAAAGGGCCCGTGGGTCGAAGAGCGCCTGATGGGGCGGATCGCGGCGCTGAACGAGGCCAACAAAAAACAGATGGTGAAAACCTGGTCGCGGACGTCGACCGTCTTCCCGGAGATGGTCGGCCACACGATCGCCGTCCACGACGGCAAAAAACACGTCCCGGTCTTCATCTCGGAGTCGATGGTCGGGCACAAGCTCGGCGAGTTCGCCCCGACCCGCACGTTCCGCTCGCACGGCGGCAAGGACTAGCGATGGCTGACGACAAAAAAGCCAAAAAACCGGCCAAAAAACCGGCGGCTAAAAAAGAGTCCAAAGCCAAAAAAGCTCCGGCGAAAAAAACCGAGGCAAAAAAAGCAACCAAAAAACCGGCTGCGAAAAAAGAGACTTCGGCTAAAGGCAAAGAGAAAAAAGCTGAGGGCAAAACCAGCTCCAAAAAAACTGCGAAAGCGAAAAAAGAGCCGGCGAAAAAAGCCGCTCCGAAAGCGCCGGCAGCGCCGCCCGTCGTCAAGGCCAGCGCCCGCTACGTGCGGATCGCCCCGCGCAAGGCGCGGCTGATCGCCGACCAGGTGCGCGGCATGCACATCGAGAGCGCCCGGGCGCTGCTGCAGTTCTCGCCCCGAGGCGCCGCCCACCCGATCCACAAGCTGATCAACTCCGCCGCGGCCAACGCGGAAAACAACCACGACCTGATCGGCGACGAGATGCGCATCTCCTCGATCACGGTCGACGAGGGGCCGACCCTACGCCGCTTCCGCCCGCGGGCGATGGGCCGGGCCACCCCGATCAACAAGCGAACCAGCCACATCCGTGTGGCTCTGACCCCGGTGGAGGACTAAGCATGGGACAGAAGATCCACCCCGAGGGTTTCCGCGTCGGCTACATCCACGACTGGAAGTCGAACTGGTACGAGGACAAAAACTTCGCCGACGTCCTCCAGGAAGACCTGCAGATCCGGGACCACATCGAAAACAAGCTTTCCCACGCGGGCCTCTCGAGCATCACGATCGAGCGGCGTGGCGAGGTCGCGGTCGACATCCACACGGCGCGGCCGGGGATCGTGATCGGCAAGTCCGGCAGCGAAGTCGACGCCCTGCGCAAAGAGCTGCACAAGCTCACCGGCAGCCCGGTGAAAGTGAACATCCGCGAGGTCAAGCGCCCCGAGCTCGACGCCAAACTGGTCGCCCAGTCGATCGCCGAGCAGCTGCAGAACCGGGTCGCCTTCCGCCGCGCGATGAAACGCGCGCTGACCTCGGCGATGCGCTCCGGCGCCAAGGGAGTCAAGGTGCAGGTCTCCGGCCGCCTCGGCGGGGCTGAGATGGCGCGGACCGAACAGTATTCCGACGGCCGCGTGCCGCTGCACACGCTGCGCGCCGACATCGACTACGGCTTCTTCGAGGCCCGCACGACGACCGGCCGGATCGGCGTTAAATGCTGGATCAACAAGGGCGAGGTGATGCCGGAGGGCTTCCGCTCCGACCTCGTCTCCGGCGACGGCGACGGCGCGGCTCAGGGCCGCGGCGGTGGCCGGCGCGACGATCGCGATCGCGGCGGACGTGGACGCAACGACCGCGGCGGCGGACGTGGGCCCGGCGGCGATCGCGGAGGACGCGGCGGCGGTGGTGGACGTGGACCCGGCGGGCGTGGACCCGGCGGTGGCGGCGGACGCGGCGGACAGCGTGGAGGTGGTCGCTGATGTTGATGCCGAAACGGGTCAAGCACCGCAAACAGTTCCGCGGCCGCATGCGCGGCAACACCAAGGGCGGCAGCACCGTTGCCTTTGGCGAGTACGGGATCAAGGCGCTCGAGCGCGGCTGGATCACCAACCGCCAGATCGAGGCCGCCCGTATCGCGATGACCCGCAAGATCAAACGCGGCGGCAAGGTCTGGATCAACGTCTTCCCCGACAAGCCCTACACCAAGAAGCCCGCGGAGACGCGAATGGGATCCGGCAAGGGCAATCCCGAGGGCTGGGTCGCCGTGGTCAAGCCGGGCAAGGTGATGTTCGAGCTGGCCGGCGTGCCGGAGGACCTGGCGCGCGAAGCGTTGCGCCTGGCCGGGCACAAGCTCCCGGTGAAAACCAAATTCGTGATGCGGGAAGGGGCCGGCGAGTAATGAAGGCGGCCGAGGTGCATAACCTCAAAGACGACGAGCTGGTGGCGAAATTGATCGACGCCAAGCAGGAGGCCTTCAACCTCCGCTTCCGGGCCGCCACCGGAGAGCTCGAGAACACCGCCCGCCTCGGGCAGGCGAAGAGGGACATCGCGCGCCTGCTGACGGTGGCCAAGGCACGAGGCATCGACGTAGAGAAAGAGACGCGACGGATATGAGCGACGAGGATCAGAAAAAAGAAGAGACGACCGAGGAGCCTCAGGTCGAGGAGACGCAGGACGAGAGTCCTGCGGAGGAGGCGCCCGCGGCGGAGGAGACTCCCGCGGAGGACGCCCCCACGGCAGAGGGTGAGACGGCGGACGAGTCCGACGCTCCTGCAGAGGAGACGGCGGCTGAGGCCGCCCCCGCCGCTGAGGAAGCCTCCGAGCCGAACCCCGAGGACGACCTTCCCTGGAAGGAGCGGCGTCGCCTGCAGAAATCGCGGCGGCCGCGGAAGGCCCGCGCTTCCACTCCGGAGGAGCGGAAAGCCGAACGGGTCGCCGAGCGCAAGCGCAAGTCCGAGCTGCGGCGCAAACAGCGCGCTGCCGCCAAGACCGGCCGCTCCCCCGGCACCGGCACCCCGCCGGCCGAGCGCGAGTCGAACGCCGCCAAGGTCCGACAGGGCATCGTCGTCTCCAGCAAGGGCGACAAGTCGATCACCGTCCGCATCGACATCGCCCGCCGCCACCGCACCTACGAGAAGATCGTCCGCAGCTCGACCAAGCTGCACGCCCACGACGAGCGCAACGAGGCCGGCGAGGGCGACGTGGTCCGCGTGATCGAGACCCGGCCGCTCTCCAAGACCAAGCGCTGGCGCCTGGTCGACGTGGTGGAGAAAGCCCGATGATCCAGCAGGAGTCCAGGCTCAAGGTCGCCGACAACTCAGGCGCGCGCGAGATCCTCTGCATCCGCGTCAAAGGCGGTTCGCACCGCCGCTACGCCAGCGTCGGCGACGTCATCACCGCGACCGTGAAATCGGCCAGCCCGCAGGGCGGCGTCCGCAAGGGCGAGGTCGTGCAGGCCGTCGTCGTCCGCACCCGCAAGCCGCTCAGCCGCCCCGACGGCACCTACATCTCCTTCGACGAGAACGCGGCGGTGCTGATCGACCCGGCCAGCAACAACCCGCGCGGGACCCGCATCTTCGGCCCCGTCGCGCGCGAACTGCGCGATCGCAACTTCATGAAAATCATCTCGCTGGCGCCGGAGGTCCTCTGATGGCGAAGAGGATGCGCATCCGCACCGACGACCAGGTGGTTCTGATCGGCGGCAAGGACGCCGGCAAGACCGGCCGCGTCGTCCGCACCGACCCGAAGAAGCGGCGCGTCTACGTCGAGGGCCTGAACATGATCAAGCGCCACGAACGGCCGCGCTCGCAGGGCGACCTCAAAAACGCCCAGGCCGGCGGCATCGTCGAGAAGGAGGGGCCGATCGACGTCTCCAACGTGATGCTGCTCGACCCCAAAGACAACAAACCGACCCGCGTCGGCGTCCGCGCCGACAAAGGCGGCAAGCGCGTCCGCTACGCCAAGCGGTCCGGGAAAGAGATCGGCTGATGGAGGCGAC
>DASTGL010000113.1:0-2914 GCA_035719145.1 Solirubrobacterales bacterium | reverse complement strand
CCACCGGCCGCACCGCCTTCGCCGTGCGCAGCTCCGGCGCCGCCAGGATCCCCAGCCGGGTGCGCCGCAGCAGCACGTCGCCGACGCAGCGGGCCTGCTCGGCGCGGGCCGCCAGCGCCACCTCGGCCAGCAGGTCGGGTCGGCCGGGGGCGATCGGCCGCGCCAGCTTCGGGCTCTCGCGCGCGATCGCCAGAACTTTGCGCGCCGCGTGGCCGTAGCGGAAGGCCAGCTGCGAGAGCGCCTCCTCCCCCACCCCGTCGGGCGCCTCGAGGTCCTCCGGACGCGCCGGCATCCCCAGCGGGATCTCGTGGGTGTGGCAGGGGGCCTCGCGCCCCTCGCGCTCGACCAGCCGGTCGACCGTCTGCTTCGCCATCCGCCGCCAGGTGGTGAGCTTGCCGCCGGTGATCGTCAGCATCCCCGAAGAGGTCTCGTAGAGCTCGGCTTTGCGGGAGATGTCGACCGACTTGCGCGGGTCGCCGGTCGAGATCAGCGGCCGCACGCCGGCGTAGGCGCCGACCAGGTCGGACTCGCCGAGCGAGGTCCCGAAGAAATCATTAACTGCGTCGAGTAGATAAGCGATGTCGTCCTGTGCCGGGCGCGGGTGGGCGGTGTCGCCCTCGAAGTCGTTGTCGGTAGTGCCGACGAGGGTGCGCCCGTACCAGGGCAGGGAGAAGATCATCCGCCCTTCGCCGGCCGGGACGATGCAGGCGGCCTCGCCCATCGGCAGATCGGCCCCGTCGATCAGCAGGTGGGTGCCGCGGCTGGGCGCGATCCGCGGCACGTCCTCCTCCCCCAGCAGCTCCTCGGGGCGGATCTGGTCGGCGAAGACGCCGGTCGCGTTGACGACGTGGTCGGCGCCCACCTCCATCCGCTCGCCGGACTCCTCCTCGACGAAGGCGAGGCCGGTCGCCTTGCCGTGCTCGGAGAGCACCTCGGTCACCTCCGCCCCGTTCAGCATCACCGCGCCGAAGCGCTCGGCCTCGCCGAGGACGGTGAGGACGAGGCGGACGTCGTCGGTCTGGCAGTCGTAGAAGAGGTAGGCGTCCTTCGGTTCCCGCGGCGCCAGCGCCGGCACCAGCTCCAGCACCTCGTCGCGATCGATCGTGCGGTGGCGGTCGGGGGACCAGTGGGTGTCTTCCTCCTCCTCGCGGGCGGCGCGGCGCTCGCGGCGGCTGCGGCCGGCGCGGGTGGTCGCCATCACGTCGTACATGTTCAGCCCGAGGCCGAGTTTGCGGTCGCGGCGCTCCTCGCCGAGGGCGGCGACGAGGAACGGCGTCGGGTAGACGAGGTGCGGGGCGAGGCGGACCATCAGCGCCCGCTCCAGCAGCGCCTCGCGGACGAGGCCGAGGTCGAAGTTCTGCAGGTAGCGGAGGCCGCCGTGGACCATCTTCGAGGAGCGGCTGGAGGTGCCGGCCGCGTAGTCGCCGCGCTCGAGCAGGGCGACCGAGTAGCCGCGCGAAGCGGCGTCGAGAGCGACCCCCGCGCCGGTGATGCCGCCGCCGATCACCACCACCTCGAAGTGCCTGCCGGCGATCTCCTCGATGGCCCGGGCGCGCGTCAGCATCAGAAACCCCGCCGACGGGACGATTTCGGTCTATATAGGCCCGTTTTCGTCCCGTCGGCACGCATTTAGTCGAGGTAGGTGGTGGTCCGGTCGGAGCCGGGGCGTTCGGGGGCGGGCTTCTCCTGGCGTGGGTGGCCGAGGTGGAGGAGGCCGACGAAGCGCTCGTCTTCGCCGAGGTCGACGGCGGCGCGGCCCTCAGCGCTGCGGAGGATGCCGGGGGTGCGCCAGTAGCCGGCGAGGCCGCGCGCGTGGGCGGCGAGGAGGACGATGTAGGAGGCGGCCGCGCTCGCGTGCAGGTCCTCCTCCTCTTCGACCGGATCGCCGCTGAGGACGCAGGAGACGACGATCAGCGTCGGCGCCCGATCGAGCTTCGCCGCCCCCTCAGGCCCGGCGACCTCCTTCAGCCGCCGCAGCGCCTCCGGCCCGACCACCCGGAAGCGCCAGGGGACGGTGAGGTTGTGGTTCGGCGCCCAGGAAGCGAGCTCCAGCAGCTCGTCGATCTGCTCGCGCGGGAGCGGCTCCGGCGCGAACGCCTTGTGCGTGCGCCGGGTGCGGATCGCGGTCTCGACGTCCATATGCCGAGGGTATAGGTCAGGTTCTTAGCTCTTGTCGGAGATGGCTAACACGACCATCCCGATGACCTGGACAACAATGCAAAAAGCGATAGCCCCTCGAAGCATCAGATTCTGTACGCCTCTGATTTCGCTGCGCAGTTGTTCGATCTCTGAATCAACGCGTTTTTCCCACCAGCCCTCTGGCATGTCGGCATCATAGCGAAATGTTTTGTCTTAGAATCAGGAGGGTCTAGCGAAATCAGCGTGCGTGGCTGGCGAGCGCCGGACCAAGCGGGGCAAGGACGCAGGGAGGCCGAATAGCAGCGCTATTTGGCCGACTGAGACGCCGCACCGCGCCGCGGCCGCCGCCGCCAGGCACGTGCGGGGATTTCGCTAGCCCCTCCTACAGCCCGTAGCGCCAGTGCATCCAGCCCTTGCGGCCGGCGAGGCCGAGGGCGAATAGAACGCAGCCGGCGAGGAGGCCGAGGACGATCGCGCCGGCGGTGCTGCTTCCGTCTTCGGTCGATTCGGAGGCCGGTTCCGCGGAGGCCTCGCTCGGCAGCGGGGTTTCCGGGGCCGGAGCGGGTGAGATCGCTTCCTGCGGGAGCTTGCCTCCCGCGGACGGGCTGCCGGGGTGAGGCGCCGGCGCCGGCGAGCCCTTGCCGGAGGGGGCGGAGCTGCCGGACGAGGACCCACCGCTGCTGTTTTCGAACTCTTCCAGGTATTCCAGCGGCGATTTGCCTTCGCTCGACGGTGGCGGCGCGCTCGATGACGGCGGGATGCTCGACGGCGGCAC
>DASTGL010000112.1:0-11607 GCA_035719145.1 Solirubrobacterales bacterium | reverse complement strand
CGCTGGCGCGAGGCGCCGGGGCGTGCCGCCGACGGCAACGGCGCCGGCGCGCCCGCCCGCGAGTCGGCTTAGCTACGGCTGTCGAGTTTGTAAGCCATAGCCGTACAAACTCGACATGCCTAGCCGACCGCGGCGCGGATCTCGGCGATCGCCTGCTCGTTGTCGCGGAAGTGGACCGCCTTCATCCCGGCCTTTTCGGCGCCTTCGCAGTTGACCTCGAGGTCGTCGACGAAGAGGCAGGCCTCGGCCGGCAGCCCGATCCGCTCCAAGGTCAGCCGGTAGATCCGCCCTTCCGGCTTGCGGCAGCCGACGAAGGCGGAGTCGACGACCTCCTCGAAGATCTCGTCGACCGGCATCATCGAGCGCCAGAGCGGCTCCCACTCGCGCACGTTGTTGGTCAGCATCGCCATCTTCAGCCCGCCCGCCTTCAGCTCGCGCATCAGCTCGATCATCGGCTCGTTCGGGTCGAGCGCGTCGAAGTAGACCTCGCGGAAGCGGTGCAGGTGGGGCCGGTGGCCGAGGTCGGGCTCGAGGTGCGCGCTCAGCAGCTCGAGGAACTCCGACTCCTCCATCTCGCCGCGCTCGAGCTCGAAGAGCGGGTTGTCGCCGCGCTGCTCGGCCGCCGCCCGCAGCGCCTTGCCGAGGCTTTCGGCCGGGATCGAGATCTCGTCCTGGACCCGTTCGAAGCTGCCGAGCAGCGGCGTCGTCAGGACGCCGCCGAAGTCGGAGACGATCGCCCGGATCCCACTGGGGGCCGGCTCACTCATCGACGGTGCGGGCGACCTCGTAGGTGCCGAGCCCCTCGCGGCCTTCGACCGCCCAGCGGAAGAAGGCGATCTGCGAGTCGAGGCCCTGGCGCCGCACCCGGACCGAGTTGATCAGCGAGCCGGCCCCGCGCAGCGGCCGCATCTCCTCGACCGACGGCCACAGCTCCAGCGTCGCCCGCCGCTGTACGCCGTCCTCGCCGTACTCGGTCGAGAGCAGCGTTTCCTCAAAGGTCAGCGGCGCCCCCTCGGCCTCGCAGAGCACCGCGGTCGCCTCCTCCTCGTCGATGCCCCGGCCGCCCGCGGGCAGCTGCGAGGTCAGCGCCAGCAGACCGCCGTCGGAGAAGACGATCCCGATCGACCGCCGCACGACCTGTCCCCGCTCGCTCATGCCGCCAGCCTAGTAATCCTCGGGTGCGGTTGAGCTTTGGCCTCCATAAGAGGCCACACGGGGGTGCGGTCGAGGTTTGGCCCCCAGGAGAGGCCTGACCTCAACCGCGCCTGATCTAGATTGCCGTCCCCATGGCCGATCTCAACATCCGGGATGCCGATCCCGCCCGCGACGCCGCCGCTTGCGCGGCGATCTACGCGCCGCACGTCGAGGGCAGCCCGGTCTCATTCGAGGAACAGGCGCCCGACGCAGCGGAGATGGCGGCACGGATCGAGCGCTACGGATCGAGCCACGCCTGGCTCGTCGCCGCACGCGAGGGAGAGGTGGTCGGCTATGCCTACGCCACCGCCTTCAACGAGCGCCCCGCCTACCGTTGGAGCACCAGCGTCTCGGTCTACATCGCCGAGAACGCCCGCGGCAGAGGCATCGGCCGCGCCCTCTACGAAGCCCTCTTCGGCCGCCTGCGCGAGCGCGGCTTCCGCATGGCCTGCGCCGGGATCACTCTGCCGAACGAGGCCAGCGAGGGCCTGCACAAGAGCCTCGGCTTCGAGCTGGTCGGCGTCAACCGCGAGATCGGCTGGAAGCAAGGCGCTTGGCGCGACGTCGGCTGGTACCAGCTGCAGCTGGTCGCGGCCCCGGACGGCCCGCCCCCCGAGCCGCGCTAATTCGAACTGCATCAACTTGACTATCTGGCAGGTGGTCAAGTTGATGCAGTTCGCGGCTGGCTACCATGGAGCGATGAGCGACGACCGGATCACCACGCCCGATCAGCAGACCGCGCCCGCCGCGGCCGACCACGACGAAACCCTCACCGAGGAGGACGTCTACGAGGCGCTCGAGGAGGTAATCGACCCCGAGCTCGGCCTCGACTTCGTCTCCCTCGGCCTCGTCTACGACGTCAACATCGAGAAAGACGCCGAGGTCTACGTCACCTTCACCCTCACCACCCCCGCCTGCCCGATCGGCCCCCAGGTCTCCGAGCAGATGCGCGAGTTCGTCGGCGACCTCCCCGGCGTAACCGCCGTCCACCCGAAGATGGTCTTCGACCCCCCGTGGTCCCCGGAAATGATGACCGAGGACGCCAAGTTCGCTTTGGGCTTCTAGGGCGCCGAGCTATCAGGTGCCCTTGGTCTGACTTAGATGGGACAGCACGTTTGAGGTTGCCTCGATCTTCACCTTGTTCACCTCCTCATATGACGTGACGATTCGCAACCTACGAGATCATGGGACAGGTGGTGAGTTACACCGCCTATAACGGGTTAGCTCACCAATCGTCACTCGTAGGTCAGCGCCTGCAGCGGGTCGAGGTGGGCGGCGCGCCTTGCCGGGAGGATGGCGGCGAGGGTGCCTATGACTACTCCTAGGATCGCGGTCATGATCAGCATGCCGGTGGGGATGTGGAGGTTGAGGCCGACGAGGGTGCTGGCGCGGACCGAGTAGATCCAGACGATGCCAACTATGAGGCCGGCGAAGATGCCCGCCAGGCAGCCGCCGAGAGAGATCAGGAGGCTCTCGTCGAGCATGGTGCGTCGGATGCGCCAGCGGCTGCCGCCGAGGGCGCGGAGGACGCCGATCTCGCGGGTCCGCTCGATCACCGACATCGAGAGGGTGTTGATGATCCCGAGCAGGCCGACGATGACGGCGATGCCGATGATCGCGTTGAAGAAGGCGAACTGCTGGTTGATCAGGTCTTCGTAGTGCTGCTTGAACTTGGTGTTGGAGACGGCTTCGTAGCCGGGGTAGTCGCTCGCCAGGAGGCGGTGGATTTCGGTGCCGAGCAGGCGGCGGTCGGCCGGCGAGGCGGCGGCGATCGCAAGGACCGAATCGGCCGTGATCCCGTACACCTGCTTCAGCGTCCGCAGCGAGACCATCATCGTGTTGCCGCTCGCCTCGAAGGTGTCGACGGTCGCCACCACCGGCACCCGGCGGACGCCGCCGGCCCCCTTCAGCGGGATCGTGTCGCCGATCTCGAGCCCGGTGTCATCGGCGTACCCCTTGCCGACGACCGCCCCGCCGGCGCCCAGCCCGGCCATCGCCTTCGCCGTGCTCGCCCCTTCGTATTCGCTGCGATCGACCGTCGGCCAGGCCTTCGGATCGACGGCCTCCAGTAGCCCCGGTTCTTCGCTGACCGGCAGGTGCAGCATGTAGACGCTGCGCAGCGGCGTCACCGTCCCCGCCTCGGGCAGGTCGGCGATCCGTTCGCGCAGCGGCCGCGCGATCGAGGTCCCCGGCCCGCCGCCATACTCGGTGTACCCGGCCGGCTGCACGGTGAGGTCGCGGGTGAAGCGCTTGTCGAGTTCGTCGGAGATCGAGCCGACGAAGCTCTGGCTCATCACCCCGTTGACGACGACGACCGAGAGCGTGACCAGCAGCGCCGAGGCGGTGGCCGAGGTGCGCAGCGGATTGGCGCGCACCGAGTCGGAGGCGAGCCGCCCCTCGGCCGGCATCACCGCCCGCGCCGGGATCGCCAGCAGGCGGATCACCGGCATCACCACGAACGGGGCCAGCAGCACCATGCCGACGAACATGACCATGGTCGAGCCGACGCCGACGATCGCCGACAGGGTGCCGCCGGACTGGTTGCTGAACCAGAAGAGGCCGCCGATCGCCAGGCCGGGGAAGAAGAGGAGGAGGCCGACGATCGCCCGCCGCCAGCCGGGCGGATGCTCGATCCCGCGGCCGCCGGTGAGCGCCCGGATCGGCGGGATGCGGCCGGCACGGAGGGCGGGGTAGAGGGCGCCGGCGAGCGTCGCCAGCAGCCCGACGACGACCGCGATCGCCGCCGCCCCCGGCTCCACCTTGAGCGCTGAGAGCGGCAGGCCGAAGAAGCTCCGCATCGCCGAGGCGAGCAGTTCGGCCAGGCCGAGCCCGAGCAGCAATCCGAAGCCGGCGCCGATCGTCGCCAGGATCAGCGCCTCGAAGACGACCCCGCCGGCGAGCCGCCGCCGCGAGGCGCCGAGCGCGCGCATCGTCCCGATCTCGCGCATCCGCTGCAGCACCGTCATGTTGAAGGAGTTGAGGATCAGGAAGGCGCCGACGAAGAGCGCGATCCCGGAGAAGAAGTAGAGGACGATGTCGAGCCCGGCCAGCGATTCGTTCGCCTGGTCGCCCTTGCCCGACGGCGTGTCGACTTCCACCCCCGGCCCGGTCACCGCCGCGATCCGCCGTTTCAGCTCGCCGGCCGAGGTGCCGTCTGCGGCGACGACGTTGATCTCGCTGAAGGTCCCGTGCTGGTCGGTCAGCTGCCGCGCCCCGGCGATCGGCATCGCCGCCGTCCCGTAGCCGCCGAGGTCGAGGCTCGTCTGCAGCTTGTAGATGCCGGTGACGGTGACGTCGGCGCGCCCGGTCGGCGTCGCCAGCCGCAGCCGGTCGCCCGCTTCGTATCCCTGCTGCTTCGCCCAGCTTTCCTCGAGCTCGATCTCGCGCGGCCTCCGCGGCTCCCGCCCGGCGACCACTTCCGAGCCGGCGGTGTCGTAGCCCCGCATGTTCACCCCGGCGATGAACAGCATCGAGCTGCGGCCGCTGTTGGCGGCGCCTTCGTCGTTGACCGTGCGGACGACGCCGAAGACGTCGCCTTCGGCGGCCTTGACCCCTTCGACCCGGCGGATCTTCGGCAGTTCGGAGACCGGGACGGCGCCGACCGAGGACTTGCCCGAGACGATGACCGTGGTGCGCCCGTAGATCGCGTCGAAGAGCCCTTCGAAGCTGGAGTGGATCGTGGTGACGAGGATCAGGACGCCGAAGACCATCCCGACGCCGAGCACGATCCCGGCGGTGGTGAGGATCGAGCGCAGCGGCCGCGCCCGCAGCGAGCGCAGGCCGAGGCCGCGGAAGCTGCGCAGCTTCGCCCCGCGGGGCATCGTGCCCGTGGCGGCGCTCATGCGTGGACCGCCGCCAGCTGCTCGCCGCGCTCGACCTCCCGGAAGGCGTCGATGACGCGGTCGGTGTCGCCGCCGGCGACCTCGCCGGCGATCGCCCCGTCGCGGAGGAAGACGACCCGGTCGGCGAGCGAGGCGGCGCGCGGGTCGTGGGTGACCATCACCACGGTCTGGCCGCCGTCGACCACCTTGCGCAGCAGCCCCATCACGATCGCGCCGCTGGCCGAGTCGAGGTTGCCGGTCGGCTCGTCGGCGAGCACCAGGCGGGGGTCGCGCAGCAGGGCGCGGGCGATCGCCACCCGCTGCTGCTCGCCGCCGGAGAGCTCGGTCGGCAGGTGCGCGGCCCGGTCGGCGAGCCCGACCAGCTCCAGCAGCTCGTCGATTCGCGCCGCGTAGCGGCCCGGCCGCTCGCCGTTGACGAGCGCCGGCAGCAGCACGTTCTCGGCTGCGGTCAGGGTCGGCAGCAGGTTGAAGAACTGGAAGACGAAGCCGAAGACGTCCCCGCGCAGCTCGGTCAGCTCGCGGTCGCCGAGGTCGTCGTATCGACGGCCGCCGATCGCGGCCGTGCCCCCGTCGGGCCGGTCGAGCGCGCCGAGGATGTGCAGCAGCGTGCTCTTGCCCGAGCCCGATGGCCCCATGATCGCGACCAGTTCCCGGGCGCGGACCTCGAGGTCGACCCCTCGCAGCGCCCGCACCGCGGTCGCGCCCTCGCCGAAAGACCGCTCCAGCCCCTCGGCCTTCAGCAGCGGCGCTTCCGGGTCGTATCCGTCAGAAGCATGGTTGTGACGACGCTCTCCTCGCATGCACTGAAGCTATGCGGCCACCGGCGAGCCCCCATCCGGGTTCTCCACAAACCCGGCGACGGGGTTTCCCGCATCAGCTCGTCAGACCTGAAATACTCAACTGTTCTTGACAAAAAACTGACCGAGACCTATAGTTGCCTCTCCATTCTTAGGGAGAGGTGATCACAATGTGGGCGAAGTCTGCTGGACTTCACGGCAAGCGTGCCGGCGTCGCGGCCTGCTTGCTTTTGAGCTTCCTCGTACTCGGCTTAGCGGCGATCCAACCTGCTGCTAGGGCATCCGATAACTCCATTATCCCGGGGCACTACGTCGTTACGTTGAATCCTTCGGTTGCCCATCCAGGGGTAGTTGGCCGAAGGCAAGCGGGCGCGTATGGAGGGAAGGTAGAGGGCGTCTATAGGCTCGTGTTGAATGGGTATGCAGCAGAGTTACCACGATCAGCCGTGGTCGCTCTTCATCGTGATCCTCGAGTGGTCTCCGTCACGCCTGACCATCGCGTCGAACTGCTCGAAGAAGAAGTTGGGATCGAAACTGAAAATAACGAAGGCGTTGAATTGCTGGAAGCAACGACCCCTACGGGGATTAACCGGGTGTTCGCCCCTGCAAACAAAGCACTTGACATCGACAAAACGGATGACCTACGGGCGAATGTCGATGTCGCGGTGATCGACACTGGCATCGATTTCGAACACCCGGATCTTAACGTGGCAGGGCGAGTCAACTGCGAAACCGCCACCTGCCTCGCCAACAGTGGCACTGACGGTAACTCACACGGAACTCACGTAGCGGGAACCATCGCAGCTTTAGATAATGGAGAAGGGGTTGTCGGGGTTGCCCCGGGCGCAAAACTATGGGCTGTAAAGGTTCTCGCAAATTCTGGCTTCGGCAGTGAATCCGCGGTGATCGCCGGGGTCGAATGGGTGACTTCGCACGCAAGTGAAATCGAGATTGCCAATATGAGTCTCGGCTGCTTTTGCACGATGACGAAACTGGAAGAAGCAATCAACAAATCGGTCGAAGCCGGCGTTGTCTACGTAGTAGCTGCTGGAAACTCCAATCTCGATGCGAAAAATTTCAGCCCTGCCAAAAACGCGAACGTGATCACGGTCTCAGCCATCAACGATTACGACGGAAAATCTGGCGGGTCCTCGTCCTTTACCTGCGCTAACTACGGTTCGGATGACCAAAAGGCTAGTTACAGCAATTATGGGGCGGGTGTCGATCTCGCCGCGCCTGGATCCTGCATCTTGTCAACCGAACCGGGAAATAAATACGGCTACAAGAGCGGCACCTCGATGGCATCCCCACACGTCGCTGGGGCAGCTGCGATCTTGGCGGCGGAGCAGAATCCAAATTCGAAAGCGGATGTGGAAGCGATCCGCACGAAGCTCGTCAATGCGGGCAATAAAGGATGGACCGACACCTCAGGCGATGGGGTTCAGGAGCCGTTGCTGGATGTGAGCAGCGAAACGACGTTCTGGCTTCCCCGTTGGACGATTGAAACCACTCCGAATGCAAGTGGAGCAGAACAGAGTGAGCTCTATGACATGGCTTGCGAACCGTCTAGTACGAGCACTTGCACGGCGGTGGGTAGCCAAACCGCCAGCGGAGGCACGAGTACTCCCTACGCCCAATATTGGAATGGCAGTTCGTGGGCTAATCAGTCGACGGCTACTCCCGCCGGCACCACGGCGGCCGAATTACAGGCCGATTACTGTCTGTCGAAAACCTCCTGTGTGGCAGCCGGCTCCTATACGACCGCATCCGGCACCTTTTCGCTGATCGAGTCCTGGAACGGAACCAGCTGGTCGGTTCAGACGAGCCCTAATCCGTCTGGTGCGACCGAAACTCATCTGAAGGGGATGTCTTGCAAGGAAATCACTGCTTGCATAGCGGTCGGGTACAGCGGGACCGGGAGCACCTCGTCTCTGGTCGCTATGAAAGGGAGCTCGGGGACGTGGTCGTTGCAGACCGTCCCGCTCCCCACCGGCGTCGGGGCTGTCGGCGGCGAACTGACCGGGGTCGACTGTGTCTCCACCACGTCGTGTACCGCCGTAGGGCGCTACTACGTCACCGCCTCGACCTACTGGGGAATGATCTCCACCTGGAATGGCACCACCTGGACCACGCAGGTTGCGCCGAAACCAACCGGAGAACCCAAACGAAGCACGCTGTTGGATATCTCATGCAGCAGTTCGTCGAGTTGTGCAGCCGTGGGCGGCTACCTGAACAAAAGCAGCGTGCAGGTCACGTACGTCGTCAAATGGAACGGTACCTCGTGGTCGTGGCAGGAAAGCCCCAACCCGACGGGATCGACCAACACGCCGTTGCAGAATGTTTCCTGCGTAGCCAGCTCGCCGTGCGTAGCCGTAGGCGATTGGCTGGACTCCTCAGGCGTTTGGCGGCCCATGTCCGAGTACTGGAACGGAACGGCATGGGTTATCGAGCCGGTGGAGATCCCATCTGGAGAGACCTTCGGAGTGCTTGAGGGCGTCGCCTGCAGAACCAGCTGCCTCACGATCGGCTGGTACACCGCAAGCAGCAAGAACAAGACGCTGGGGGAGACCCGGAAATGGCCCAGCTAACGCGACGGTAATAGGTAGCGATAGGGATCTGGAGCCCTGGGTCACTTAAGGCCCAGGGCTGCCTCTTGAGTCACGCTAGTGTCAGCCGGAACAGCAGGTGGGGCAGGCCGGCGTGGATGACTTCGCCGTCCTCCTCGAAGCCAGCCTTCTCGGCGACGCGCCGGGAGGGGACGTTGGCGGGGAGGACGAGGGCTATTACTTGCTCCAGTTCTAGCTCGCGGGCGTGGTGGCAGGCGGCGGCGGCCGCCTCGGTGGCGAGGCCCTGACCGTGCAGGTGGGGCTCGATGCTCCAGGGCAGCTCCACCTGGGCGGTGTCTTCGACGGTGGTCCAGGAGAGGCCGCCGCGGCCGGCGAAGGCGCCGCTCTCTTTCTCTCTGAGGATCCAGGGGCCGAAGCCGTGGTTTTGCCAGTGGACCTGGTCGCCGTCGACCAGCTCGTCGATCACCTGGGCGCTGAAGGGCGGCAGGGGGGAGGGGCGCAGCCAGGCCTCGATCTCCGGCCGTGTGAAGTGGGCGTGGTAGAGGGCGCGATCGTCGGCGGTCGGCTTGCGGGCGAGGAGCCGCTCGGTCTGGCGCTCCTCGGTCACCATCAGGGCCGGTCGGTCCGCGGCAGCTGCGGGTCGCCGGTGCCGTCGTCCGGGACCTCTTCCGCGGTCGCGTCGAAGTCGTAGTCGCGCGAGGGCGGACGGCCGCCGCTCGGCGGCGAGCCGAAGGAGCCGCGGGCGCCGCCCGGCATCCCGACCACCATGAAGCGCCCGATCGTGAACCGTTTCAGCAGCCGCCGCACGATCGCCCGGGTCGGCGGGATCAGCAGGAAGGCGCCGACGATGTCGGTGAGGAAGCCCGGCGTCAGCAGCAGCGTGCCGCCGACGATGATCAGCGCCCCGTCGACCACCTCGCGCCCCGGGAAACGCCGCGCCGCCAGCGCCTCGTTGAAGCGCCGCCACGCCCCCCGCCCCTGGTGTTTCAGCAGCCAGGAGCCGAGCAGCGCGTCGGCCAGCAGCAGGGCCAGGGTCGGCCAGACGCCGATCAGCTCGCCGACCTTGATGATCACGTAGAGCTCGGCGATCGGGACGACGATGAAGAGGATGATCAGCAGCAGGGGCATGGCGAAAGCGTAGGGAGGGCGGCGCGTCGGCTCTTCGGCTACCCGGCGAAGATGTCGCCTACGCCGCTTTCACGGACTTGCCGGCCGCCGCCTCGAGCTCGGCCAGCGACGCGTTCAGTCCGTTGCTGACGACCTCGAGGTCCTCCATGCAGTCGTAGTCGGCGAGCAGGCCGAACCCGACCTTGCCGTTGTAGCTCATGATCGCCACCGCCAGGCAGTGGTTCTGCGGCAGGAAGGCGACCGGGAAGACGTCCTCGAGTTCCTTGCCGAGCACGTAGAGCGGCATCTGCGGCCCCGGCACGTTGGTGACGATGAGGTTGAAGAGGCGGGTCGAGAAGTTGATTCGCGAGGCCTGCGCCAGGATCGTCGGCGGCGCGAAGTCGTTGAAGCGGGAGATCACTTCGGCGCCGAGCGCCTGTTTGGAGCGCTTCAGCCCGGCCATCGCGTCGCTGATCGTCCGCAGCCGCCGCACCGGATCCTCGATGTAGACCGGCAGCGGCCCGCGCATCAGCGCGATCCGGTTGCCGAGGTCGCCGCGCTCGTCCTCGCTGCGGATCGAGACCGGAACCAGGGCTCGCAGCTCCAGCCCCTCGGTGCGGACCCGCCGCACGTGCAGCCACTCGCGCAGGGCGCCGGTGACGACGGCGAGGACGACGTCGTTGACGGTCCCGCCGAAAGTGTCTTTGATCCGTTTGAAGGTCGCCAGCTCCGAGCGCGCCCAGACGTAGCGGCGGTGGGGGCCGATCTCCTCGTTCAGCGGCACGTCGGGAGCGGGGTCGGCGAAGGCGCTGACGATCTCGCCGACGCCCTCCAGCGCCTCGACCGCCTTGCGCGCGGTCGTCTCCGGGTTGCGGACCACGTCGACGGCTCGCTCGGCGAGCTTGACCGGCGCCGCGACGGCGTCGGCGATCCCGCGCGCGACCAGCTCGGTAGTCCCCGGTTCGGGCTGCGGCACCCACTCGTCCTCCAGGTTCAGCAGCGCGGCGTCGCGCTCGACGTCGAAGAGGACGGTGCCGATGTCGACCCCGGAGACGCCGTCGACCATCGCGTGGTGGGTCTTGGTCAGGATCGCGAAGCGGTCGCGTTCGAGGTTCTGCACCAGCCACAGCTCCCAGAGCGGCTTCAGCCGGTCGAGCTGCTGGGAGAAGATCCGCCCGGCGAGTTTCTTCAGCTCCTCCTCGCCGCCCGGATCGGGCAGCGCGGTATGGCGGATGTGGTAGGTGAGGTTGAAGTTGACGTCGTCGGCCCAGAGCGGTCGGCCGGCCTCCAGCGGCGGCACCACCAGCTTCTGGCGGAAGCGCGGGACCAGCGGCAGGCGCCCCCGCACGTGCTCGACCAGGTCGGTGTACTTCGGCGGCGGCCCCTCGAAGATGAGGATCGCGCCGACGTGCATGTGGCTGCTCGAGCTCTCGTTCGTCAGGAACGAGGCGTCGACAGCGGTGAGGCGGTCGAGGTGGCGTCCGGAGGTTGCCATCCGTCAAGGCTACTTAGGCCGCAAAAACGGAGCTTTCCCGCTCGATTATTCGCAATCCCGCCACCGCTTCCGACTTTCCCCACACTCGGCTGGGGCCAAACTCCGATGCGGTGCCTCGGTACCCTGATGACATGCCTGCCACCGCCACCGGGCCGAAGAAGGTGCTGCTCGCTGCGCCCCGCGGCTACTGCGCGGGCGTCGACCGCGCCGTGCAGACGGTCGAGCGCGCCCTGGAGCTTCACGGCGCCCCGGTCTACGTGCGCAAGGAGATCGTCCACAACAAGCACGTGGTCGAGGAGCTGGCGAAGCGCGGCGCGATCTTCGTCGAGCAGGAGACCGAGGTGCCCGAGGGCGCGATCGTCGTCTTTTCCGCCCACGGCGTCGCGCCGAGCGTGCACGAGAACGCCGCCGCCCGCGGCCTGCAGACGATCGACGCGACCTGCCCGCTGGTGACCAAGGTCCACGTCTCCGCCCGCCGCTTCGCCGCCCAGGGCTACACGATCATCAAGATCGGCCACGAGGGCCACGAGGAGGTCGAAGGGACGACCGGGGAGGCGCCCGGCAGCATCGTCCTGATCGAAACCGCCGACGAAGTCGAGAGCCTC
>DASTGL010000111.1:0-2160 GCA_035719145.1 Solirubrobacterales bacterium | reverse complement strand
TCCCGGATGCCGGGCAAGAATCTGCACTTGGTGCCAGACACCACGTGCCACATGTCGATCTCGCTCGACGGCTTCGTCGCCGGGCCAGACCAGAGTCGCGAGGACCCGCTGGGCAAGGGTGGGAGGGAGCTCCACCTCTGGCACCTGGGTGACGAGCGCGCCACCGAGGCCGACAAGACGGCGGCCGGCTGGCTCATGCGTCCGCGTGGCGCCTACGTGATGGGCCGCAACATGTTCGGGCCGATCCGCGGCGGGTGGGACGAGGACTGGCGCGGGTGGTGGGGGCCCGAGCCGCCCTACCACGCGCCGGTGTTCGTGCTCACCCATCACGCTCGCGAGCCGATCGAGATGGAGGGCGGGACGACGTTCCATTTCGTCACCGGCGGGTTCGACGCCGCCTATGCGCAGGCGTGCGAAGCTGCCGGCGAGGACGGGGTGGACATCGCGGGAGGCGCCTCGACCGTGCGGCAGGCGCTCGCCGCCGGGGTCGTCGACGAGCTCACGCTCGACATCGCCCCGGTCCTGCTCGGGTCCGGCGAGCGGATCTTCGACGGCGTCGAGTCCTTCGGGCTCGAGCCGGTCGAGGCGCTCCACTCTCCGCTCGCCACCCATATCCGTTACCGGCGGGTGGCCTGACGAGCGTCAAAAGGTTTCGGGAAAGGCTGCTCAGGGCACCTGAGTGCCAACCAACAGAGGAGAGCGTTTCGTGACCATCGTGGGAATTCTGATTCTGATCATCCTGATACTGCTTGCGATCTACCTGTTCCAGCGGGTCCGCGGCGGCTCTCGGGTCTAGTCGCAGAACTCAGTCGTCAACGAAGACGGCCAAGGCCAGCGTCAGCAGTAGCGATCCACCGGCTACCGCTGCGGTGGCCTTGGCGCTTCCGTCCGGCAGGCCCTCGCGCGAGACCGCGGTCGCGGTGATGTCGGCGAGGTCGCCGGCGATGCTCGCGGCCAGCATCGGGCGCACGGGGGAGCCGCGGAAGTAGGCGCCCAGCGCCAGCCCGTGGAGGGCGATCTCGCGAGCGCCGACACCGCGCAGGGCGACGGTGGCGGCGGGCTCCCGCGCTCCGGCGCCGAGCCAGCGGTTGCCGGCGACCTTGCTCGGTGAAATGACAAGGGCGAGGCCGTAGCCGACGCGGGAGCCGAGCACTCCGATCGCCACGCCGCGTATCGCCTTCTCGCTCATCTCCGACCGGTACCCCGAATGCTGCTCTCTAGACGGTCACGCCAGAAAGGCGGACCCCGAAGCTTGGGGCGCACTGTAGGCTCGTTGCATGCGCAACATACGCCGTCGCCGGCTGATGATTGGATTGGCCGGTGCGGCGGCAGTTGCTGCGCTCTTCCTCTCCACCGCCGCACCTGCCAGCTTCCCCGGGGCCAACGGGAAGGTCTTCTACGAGCAGAGCGTCGAAGGGACTCCCGAAACCGACATCTTCAGCATCGACCCGAACGGTGCCGGCGCGCTCGACCTCACCGCCGCCAACGGCTTCTCCGAGGAGCGGCCCGCTGCCTCGGCCGACGGTCGCCACGTCGCCTTCCAGAGCTTCCGGGACGGAGGCTGGAACGTCTTCTCGATGAACGTCGACGGGTCCGGCCAACTCGACCTCACCAACACCGAATTCCCGGTGGTCAACTTCGAGCCGGCCTGGTCGCCGGACGGCTCCAAGGTCGTCTTCATGCGCCAGAACCTGACCCCTGGGGAACAGGACCTCTGGACCGTCGACGCCAACGGCACCAACGCGGTCAACCTGACCAAAAGCCCGGGCGTCTACGAGACCTCGGCCGAGTTCTCCCCCGACGGCACCAAGATCGTCTACATCAGCACCCCTCCGGACAGCTGCTGCGGCACCCACAACAACGACATCTGGGTCATGGACGCAGACGGCTCCAACCCGGCGCCGCTGACGACCACCGACTACCCGACCCAGAACATCGCTCCGAGCTGGTCGCCGAACGGGCTCGAAATCGCCTACTCGGTCACCGAAACCCCGGGCGCGGCGGACAACGGCATCCACGTGATGAACGCCAACGGGACCAACCAGCACCGGCTGCTGCCGGAAGGCTCGCCCGTCTCCACCAACGTCCTGGCCTGGTCCCCCGACGGCGCCAAGATCGCCTACGAAGGCGGCAACGCCGAGGGCCTCTACACGATGGACG
>DASTGL010000110.1:0-5237 GCA_035719145.1 Solirubrobacterales bacterium | reverse complement strand
TCTGGAGAGGGACCCCCGCCCCCCTTTTGACTTGTCGCGTTGCCTGTAGCTGCCTAGTACCCGGAGGGGTGCCTGGCGATGAAGGGCCCACTTGCTGCTGCAGCTAGGGACTTGTGCCACCTTGGGCCGGTGCCGCTGGTGTTGCCTGCCGTGTCCCAGCGGAGGCCGGCTATGACGGCGTAGGCGTGGCCGGCGTTGGCGTAGACGGTGATCCAGCGGCCCTTGCCGGCGCTGCCCCAGGTCTCCATCGGGCCGGAGGGGAGGGGGCTCGAGAGGAAGCCGCCGCCGTGGAGGGCGAAGCTGACCGAGCCTGAGCAGTCGTAGCCGGCGTCCCAGAAGCGGGCGTGGCCGCCGCCGTAGATGTAGGGCTTGGTACGGATCTTGTTCGCCGCGGCGATCACTTGCTTGACCGCCGCGGGAGCGTTTGCCGGCGGGATCGCCCGGCCGTTGACCAGGGTCGCCTTGCCGGGCGGGCCGACTTCGGGTGCTGCTTCGGTTTCCGGGGTGGTCATGGTGACGCCACCGGGGGTGGTCGCCTGGGCCGGACCGGCCACGGCCAGTGAGGCCATTGCCAGGGCCAATACCGCGAGGAAGATACGAAGGGCGGGCGTTTTTCGGGCCGCCCCAAGGGCCATCTGCATCTAGTCACTCCTCCTTCGTCGGCCTACGGGGTTAGCTGTCGGGCTGGCGCTGAAGGAGCCTGCGCCCCCACCGGTAGGTGGGCTCGCCCCAGGAACTTGGTTCCCCCGCTCCCCGGCATGTCTTAGCCAGGGATTAGGCGTTTGTGTGCAAACCTTAACCCAAGGTCGGGAGGGAAGTTGCTGCTTCCTCTGTGGTCTTGATCACAGAGGAACTACTCGGTTCGCGCCCGCTACTGGACGACCGGGAGCGGCGTGCCGCTGATCGCCGGCGCTTCGGCGGCGGGTGGCGTCGACTGCAGTACCGGCAGCTCCTGCGGCGTCGCCGCGATGATCCCCCGCGCCGCCTGGCGGATCGCCTGCGAGGCGGGGGCGTCGGGATCGTCGATCGCCAGCGGCGAGCCGCCGTCGGCGTGCTCGCGCAGCGGCTCGGAGAGCGGCACCTTGCCAAGTAGCGGCACGTCGAGTTCGTCGGCCAGCAGCTGGCCGCCGCCCTCGCCGAAGATCGTGAAGCGCTCGCCGGTCGGCGTCGTGAAGCCGGACATGTTCTCGATCACGCCGAGGATCTCGAGGTCGAATTTCCGCGCCATCTCGGCGCCGCGCCGCGCCACCGACTGCGCCGCCGGCTGCGGCGTCGTGACGACGACGAACTTCGCCTGCGGCAGCAGCTGGGCCAGCGTCATCGAGACGTCGCCGGTCCCCGGCGGCAGGTCGAGCAGCAGGTACTCGAGCTCGTCCCAGGCGACGTCCTCCAAGAACTGCTGGATCGCCTTGTGCAGCATCGGCCCGCGCCAGACGACCGCCGAGTTCTCCTCGACGAAGAAGCCGATCGACATCACCTTGACCCCGCTGGGCGAGTCCAGCGGCAGGATCTTGCGCTCGCCGTTGACCTCCGGTTTGCGGTTGACCCCGAGCATGCGCGGGATCGAGTAACCGTAGACGTCGCAGTCGAGCGCCCCGGCCGAGTGGCCTTCGGCGTTCAGCGCCGCGGCCAGGTTGGCGGTCATCGTCGACTTGCCGACGCCGCCCTTGCCGGAGGAGACGCAGATCACGTTCTTCACCTTCGCCAGCGCGCCCTGCGGCAGCTTGCCGCGCCCGAGCGCTTTCTGCAGGTCGCCTTTCTCCTCGTCGGAGAGGACGTCGAAGCCGACCGCGACCTCGGTCACGCCCTCCAGCTGGGAGACGTTCTGGGCGACGGCCTGTTCGAAGTGCGAGCGGATCGGGCAGCCGGCGGTGGTCAGCGAGACGACGACCTCGACCCGGCCGCTCTCCTTGACGTCGATCGAGCGGACCATGCCCAGCTCGACGATCGAGCGCCGCAGCTCGGGGTCGATGACGGCGCGCAGCTTCTCGGTGATCTGATCTTGGGTGGGAAGTGGCATTGGCTCGATTCTCGCAAAGCCGCTCGTTCGGCCGCTTCTCCCGTCCAGGGGGGAGAGTTTCCCCCGCCCGAGCCCTTGGTCCTCCGTACGCAGTCGAGCGAAGGAGGACCTATGTCTCACACCAGGATCGTTGTCGGGAGAATCGTCGCCCTCGGGGTGCTGCTGGCGATGAGCGTGTTGCTGCTGGCGGCGGCGAAGGCGAGCGCCGGGAAGTACCAGGTGGCCCAGTGCGGCTGGTACGTCGGCGCCGACGCCAGCTGGGCCGACACCACCGGCGGCGCCAAGTTCCGCTCCGACGGCTACTGCGTGCCGCCCGCCGGCGCCGACCCGTTCGACGGCGTCCACCTGAAGAGCTTCACCCGCGACGGGCAGGCGACCGTCTCCGGCACCCGCTTCGCCCGCTGGCGCTGGGAAGCGCCTTCCGGGACCCAGGGACTTACCGCCGTCCGCGGCACCTGGTGGCACGCCCTCCATGACGGGATGGAGCAGCGGCTTGGCGGCGTCAACTGGAGCGGGGAGTTCAACTACTCGCTGCGGGCGACGGCCACCGACACCGCCCTGCGCGATTTCGCGATCGGGTTCAACTCGGCGATCCCGGCCTTCGAGGACCGCCTCCTCTGCGCCCGCGGGGAAGACAAGTGGTGCTCGCTCGATTCGGCCTCCTGGTCGGGACTGCGCGCGGTGACGCTGACGGTCGAGGACGACGGCGCGCCGGTCTCGCAGATCACCGGCGGCCCGCTGGTGGGCGGCGGCTGGCGCCGCGGCAATCAATGGGTGGTGCTGGGCGATGCGGACGGCGGCGCCGGCGTCCGCTACGGGGAAACCTTCGTCGACGGCAACCGCGTCGGCTTCAACGAGTACGAGTGCAACAAGGTCCAGGTGGCCGGCGAGTGGCGGGCGACGACCATGCGCCCCTGCCGCACCGCCGAGTCGACGACCCACTTCGTCGATACCCCGTCCTTCAGCGACGGCCCCCACAGCGTCACCCACTGCACGGTCGACTTCGCCGGCAACCGTGCCTGCATCGGCGCCCAGCAGTTCCTGATCGACAACAACCCGCCGGCGCACCCGAAGGCGGTGACGCTCGCGGGCGGCGAAGGCTGGCGCCGGACCAACGACTTCGACCTCGCCTGGGAGAACCCCGACCAGGGTCGCGGCAGCCCGATCGCCGGCGCGCTCTGGCGGATCACCGCAGCGAACGGCTACGACACCGGCGGCCAGTTCGCATCGATGCGCGAACGGCGCTCGCTCGACAACCTCTCGGTCCCCGGCTCCGGGACCTTCACCCTGCGGCTGTGGCTGCGGGACGAAGCCGGCAACGAAGCGGACAGCACGGCGGTGACGGTGCCGCTCCGCCTCGACGACGTCAAACCCCAGGTCGCCTTCTCCACCGAGGAGCCCGGGAGCCAGGTGATGGCGGACGTCGCCGACGAGCACTCCGGCCCCGCCGGCGGCGAGATCCTCTACCGCCGCGTCGACACCCCCGACTGGACCGAGCTGCCGACCAAGCTCGTGCCCGGCAACGCGCCGGGCAAGGCCCACCTGGTCGCGCCGACGCCCGAGCTCGGCTACGGCACCTACGTCTTCCGGGTCGACGCCGTGGATGGCGCCGGCAACACCGCCTCGACCAGCCTGCGCGCCGACGGCACCCAGATGGCGATCCGCCGCGAGCCGCCCCCGCCGCTGGCAAAGGCGGTGCCGGTGCAGCCGGCAAAGCCGCAGCCGAAGGGCAAGGCACGCCTCTTCGCCCGCCTGCGCGGCGGCCACGGCCACGGCGACTCGCTCACCGTTCCCTTCGGCGCCCCGGCCATGCTCAGCGGCCGCCTCACCCGAGCCGACGGCGCCGCCCTCGCCGGCCGCGAGCTGCGCGTGGTCTCCCACCCCTCCCACGGGGCGCTGGCCCCGATCGCGGTGCAGACGGTGACGACGGGAGATCAGGGCGGCTTCGAAGCCAGGCTGCCGGCCGGGCCCTCGCGGCGGGTCACGGTGATCTTCAGCGGCGACACCGGCTTCGATCCGGCGCGGCGGCCGGCGCTGGAGCTGCGGGTCCGCTCCGGGATCTCCCTGCGGGCGGTCCCGGCCCGCCTGCAGACCGGTCAGGCGGTCCGCCTCAGCGGCAAGGTGAAGAGCGCCGGCGCGCCGATCCCGCGCCGCGGCAAGCTGGTCGCGATCCAGTACCTGGAGCAGGCGACCCACCGCTGGCGGCCGGTGCTCGTCACCCGCACCGACCACCACGGCCGCTTTCGCGCCCACTACCGCTTCCGCTACGTCAGCGGCAGCGCCGCGATCCGCCTCCGGGCGACGGCGCTGGCGGAGGAGCACTGGCCCTACGCCCCCGGCTTCTCACCTCCCGTCACCGTCAAGGTGCGGGGGTGAGGGGCCGTGGAGATCAGCTGCAGGGAGACGCTAGGGTGAGCCGCATGTCGCAAGCAACTCTCCACACCAGCGCCGGGGCGATCGTGCTCGAGCTTCACGACGAGGACGCGCCGAAAACCGTCGAGAACTTCCGCAAGCTCTCCGCCGAAGGCTTCTACGACCAGCTCGTCTTCCACCGGGTGATCCCGGACTTCATGATCCAGGGCGGCTGCCCGGAAGGCACCGGCCGCGGCGGCCCGGGCTACACCTTCGAGGACGAGTTCAACGACCACAAGGTCGTCCGCGGGGCGCTGGCGATGGCCAACGCCGGGCCGAACACCAACGGCTCGCAGTTCTTCATCGTCACCACCGGGGCGGCGCCGTGGCTCGACGGCAAGCACACCGTCTTCGGCGAGGTGATCGACGGGATGGACGTCGTCGACGCGATCGAGTCGGTGCCGACCGACGGCGCCGACAAGCCGGTCGAGCCGCAGACGATCGAACGGGTCGAGCTCGACGAGAGCTAGGCGGCCGGAGGCTCGCCGGCGGCGCGCTGTTCGCGGCGCGCCTCCTGGCGGCGTTTGATCCCCTCGCCGGGTCGCCAGAGGCTGACCAGGCCGGCGACCAGGGTGACGAGGAAGATCTGGCCGATCATCATCTCCAGGCCGGAGATCATCCTGCCTGGCTGGCCGCCGGGGACGAGGTTGCCGTACCCGGTCGTGGTCAGGGTCGTGTAGCTGAAGAAGAGGAAGTCGCCGCCGGCCGGGTGGGGGTGGCCTTCGAAGAAGGCGCCGCCCTGCACCCGCTCGACGAACCCGTAGACGAAGGTGAAGAGGAGGCCGAGCACGGCGTAGACGCTGAG
>DASTGL010000109.1:0-6269 GCA_035719145.1 Solirubrobacterales bacterium | reverse complement strand
GGGCTCGGCGTCGTCCTGCGCCAGGAGGACCTCGACGGCGTCGCCCTCACCTTCGACGACGGCCCGCACCCCCACGGCACCGTCTCGGTGCTCGAGACCCTGCGCGAGCACGGCGCCAGGGCGACCTTCTTCCTCGCCGGCGAGCAGGTCGAGCAGCGGCCGGCGCTGGCTGCCGAGATCGTCGCCGCCGGCCACCGGGTCGAGCTGCACTGCCACCGCCACCGCAACCAGTTGCGGCTGACGCCGCGGATGCTGCTCGAGGACGCCGAGCGGGGGAGGGCGGCGATTGAGGAGGCGACCGGGCAGGCGATCGCCGACTACCGGCCGCCCTACGGGATCTTCAGCGGCTCCGGCCTACGGGCGATCCGCGGCCGCGGCTGGCGGCCGGTGCTGTGGTCGAAGTGGGGGAGGGACTGGGACCGCCGGGCCACCCCGGAGTCGATCACGGGTCGTGTCACCGCCGGCGTCAGCGCCGGGGACGTCCTTCTCCTGCACGACGCCGACTACTACAGCGCGCGCGGCTCCTGGGTCTCCACCGCTGCAGCTCTGTCGAAGATCCTCGAGCTGCTGGAGGCGCGGGGGCTGAAGTCGAGGCTGCTGCGCCGAGCCGGCGCCGCCACGACCGTCCACTGATCGCAACCGGCGAAGGCTTCATCGAGGCGCTGGGCCATCGTGCTGCGGGGCCGATCCTGATCGAAGATCTGCTTGGACATACCACTCCGTCCTGTAGGGGGCGTTGCCGAATGATTCCCCAGCCCGTCGGACGAAAAATATGCTCTTTGCAGCCCTTTGGGAACGCTTGTTCGTTTTTGACCGTTTTGCTGAAGCCGCAAACTCCGTCATCTGTAGCTGGCGGGGAGGGGTCCGGTCATCCTCCTCCGGAATTGACCTCCCCTCCGCTTCGCTCCGGGGAGAACCTGCCGCGGCTCCGCCGCAAGAACTAGATTGCATATCGCCGAACATTCCTCCGGAGGACGACCGGACCCCTCCCCAACACGCTCGGGCAGACGCGGAAGGACGAAAGCAAGTCGTGGTTCCTTTGTCCGCCCATGCACGACAAAGGAACCACGGGATGACGCTGGAGCTGCCGAGAGCGATCGCGTGGTTCCTTAGTCCGGATATTGACGACAAAGGAACCACGCTCTGCATCTGAACGGCAGAGCTGGCCTCGAGGTGGGGCGTCTGCCGGGACGTGTGGCTAGGAGGGGTGGGTGTCCCTCTCGGGGCCGGCGTCCTCTTGCCGGCACAGACCACTCGGCGAGAGAAGCTCAGTTAGAGGCCGGCAACCCAGGGAGGTCAGAGGACACCCACCCCTCCCTACGGCACCACCTTCGTCAGCCCACGAAACCAGCCAGCTCGTCAGCTACCCGTTGCGGCTGATCGAGCGGAACGAAGGTCTTGGCGTCCTGGATCTCGACGATCTCGGAGTTCGGGACTTCGCCGGCCAGCCGTTCGGCGTACTTGATCGGGAAGAACTTGTCGCCGGGGGCCCAGAGGAGGCGGAGGGGGATGTCGGAGCTTTGGAGCTTCTTCGCGGCGGCAAGGGTGTGGCGCTTGTTCATCCCTGCCGTGACCTTCTTGGTGTCGCGCATAACGCCGCTGTCCTGGGTGGCCGGGCGCATCCAGGAGGCGATCAGGTCGGGCGGGATCTTGATGCGGGCGAAGGGGGCGAAGGCCTGGCGGGCGACGGCCGGAACGCGGAAGGGCGCCGAGAGCACCTGCATGCCGCCGGGCAGCTTCGCCAGCGGCGGCATCGCCTTGAAGATCCCGGGCGGGAAGTTCTCGTGGGTGTCGCAGTTGGTGAGGGCGAGGCGGGCGACCCGGTCCGGGTGGTTGGCGGCGAGGATCTGCGAGATCGCGCCGCCGGAGTCGTTGCCGACGATCGTCACGTCCTCGAGCTCGAGCCGCTCGATGAACTCGGCGATCAGCCGGGCGAGGCCCGGAGGGGAGAGGTCGGCGTCCGGGCTCATCGCGACCTGCTGTGCCCCCAGCGGCCAGTCGGGCGCCAGGCAGCGAAACCGATCCGAGAGACGGTCGACCACGCCCTCCCAGAGCCGGCCGTCGACCAGGAAGCCGTGGACGAAGACGATCGGCTTGCCGCGCCCGGCCTCGCGATAGCGGATCGGTCCGCTCGAAAGCTGAATCTCTTTGCGCTCGTCGGCCAGGGTCGTCATGCTCGCCTCCAGTTTGGTTTAGATGAAGCTCGCAAGTAACATACATACTGCATGCACGTAAGTCCAGAACCGAACATCGAGCCCGAAACGCTTGAGACCGAAAAGCCGTCTCGGCTTTTCGGCACGACCTAGATGGAGCGAAGGACGCAAGCCGAACGTAGGGCCGCCACCCGCGAGGCGTTGATCGCCGCCGCGCGGCGGCTCTTCACCGAGCGCGGCTACGAGGCGGTCGGCACCGAGGAGATAGTCCGCGCCGCCGGGGTCACCCGCGGCGCCCTCTACCACCACTATGGCGACAAGGCGAGCCTGTTGGAAGCGGTCTACAACCGGATCGAGGCCGAATCGACCGAGCGCGTCGCCCGCATCGTCCTCGGCTCCGACCTGCACAGCCCGCTGGAGGCGATGAAGGCGGGCATCGAGGCCTTCCTCGCCGAGTGCGAAAAGCCGGAGTTGCGGCAGATCGCCCTCCACGACGCCCCCGCTGTGCTCGGCTGGGAGCGCTGGCGGGAGATCGGCGCCGCCAACGGCCTCGGCTTGATCGAGGCGAGCCTCGCCGCCGCGGTCGAGGCGGGGGAGCTGAGGCCGCTGCCGGTGAAGCCGACCGCGCACCTGCTGATGGGGGCGCTGGACGAGGCGGCGATGCTGCTCGCCCGCGACGAACGGCCCGAGGCGCGCCTGGAAGTGACCGAGGTCCTAGTAGCGCTGCTCGACAGCCTCGCGCTCAGGAATCGGGACTGAGCCGGCCACCCGCCGCGACTCCTTCTGCGCGTACATCCGCACGTCGGCGAGCTGCATCGCCTCGGCCGGCGAGTCGGCCTCCTCGGGAACCGAGGCAACGCCCCAGGAGGCGTTGATCACGAAGTCCTGTCCCCGCAAGGTGAGGGCTTCGGCGGCGCGCACGGCCAGCTCGTCGCGAGCCTCCAAACCGATGCCGACGATGCCCCCCTCGGCGAGGACCAGGAACTCGTCGCCGCCGAGGCGGTAGGCGACCGCCTCCGAGCCCATCGCCGCCCCCAGCCGCTTGCCCAGGGTGCCGAGCAGCTTGTCGCCGGCGGGGTGGCCGAAGCGGTCGTTGAAGCGCTTGAAGCCGTTGAGGTCGAGCAGGAGCACGGTCAGCGGCCGGATCGGCGTCCGCTCCCGCTGCTCGAGGTCCATCTGCAGCCGCGCCTGGCTGCCGAGCCCGGTCAGCGGGTCGGTCCGGACCTGTTCCAGCAGCCTGGTGTTCTCGCGCAGGCTGAGCGCCAGCCGGCCGATCACCGCCAGCATCGTCAGCGACCAGAGGACGGTGGTCAGCGCGCTCGAGCTGTGCAGGTACTGCAGGACGCCGAGGACGATCATCGCCCCGGCGACGATCCCCGGCACGATCATTTCCCGCCAGCCGTCGAAGCGGGCGTCGGGGGAGATCGGGTCGGCCTGCGGCTGCCAGGCCTCGGTCCCGAGCAGGACGGCGGAGACCAGGTAAAGCGGTTCGACCCAATCGCCGCTCGGCAAGGTGCCGTAGGTCTGCAGGGTGAAGGCGACGTCTGCTGCCGCCATTACCGCCAGGCCCGCGAGCAGCAGCGTCCAGGTCCTCCCCGGGCGCCAGCGGGTGAGAGCGATGACGCCGACGATCAGCGCGACCAGGAGGACGTCGCCGAAGGGGTAGGCGAGGGTGGTCGCGACTTCGACGGTCGAGCCGGAGGCGCGGTCGGCGACGAACTCGAAGAGGAGCGCCGCTCCGACCGCCGCGGTTCCGAGCGAGGCGATCACGCCGTCCATCCAGAGTCGCCGGTCGAGCTCCTTGGCCCGCGCGCGGACCAGCAGGTAGAGCCCCAGCGCCGCCAGGGGGTAGAAGGCGAGGTAGCCGATGTCGGCGGGCGAAGGGTAGGGGGCGCTCGGGTTGCCTTCGATGTAGAGCGTCCACCAGATCTCGCCCGCAGCCCAGGCGAGGATCGAGGCGGCGATCGCGATCCAGGCCCCCCGCTCGGGCCCGCCCCGGGAAGCGCGCAGGAGGCAGGCGAGGCCGGCGCCGACGACGACCGTGTCGTAGACCACGCCGTTGATCGCGACGTCGAGGCCGGAGCCGCCGAGAAGGAGCCAGTCGTGCAGCATCACGAGGACCATGCCGCCGAAGAGGACGGCTCCGATCGCGGTCTTCAGGCCGCCCAGCTGGCGCGTTTGCGATCTCCGCCGTCTGGCTTCCACAGGGACCTATCGGCAAGGCTTGCGCGGTTCTCTAGACTTGGTGGAGATGAAGGCTGAAATCCACCCCGAATACAAGCTTGCCAACGTGCACTGCTCGTGCGGCAACCAGTTCTACACGCGGTCGACGAAAGACGACCTGCATGTCGAGCTCTGCTCCGAGTGCCACCCCTTTTACACGGGCAAGCAGAAGCTGGTCGACACCGGCGGCCGCGTCGAGCGTTTCCAGCGCCGCGCCGCCAAGCACAGGGCTGGGAAGTAGCGCGTGAGCCCCCCGTCGGGCTCGGCACTCGCATCCCACGAAAACTCCTCCGCGACCAACGGAGGAGACCCCCTGCGCATGCCCGACGGGGCGCTGGTCGCCAAGCGCGACGCGCCCGTCGGCGGCCAAGCCGTCCTCGAGGGCGTGATGATGCGCGGCGTCTCCGTCTGGGCGGTCGCCGTGCGCTCGCCCGAGGGCCAGATCGAGGTCGAAACCGAGCCGATCAAGCCCTGGGCCGAACGGCACCGGCTCTGGCGCTTGCCGGTGATCCGCGGCGTCGTCGCCCTCGGCGAGTCGTTGAAGATCGGCTTCAAAGCCCTGGCGATCTCGGCCAACGCGCAGATGGAGGAGGACGAGGAGGGCCAAAAGGAGGAGATCGGCGGCTGGGTCTGGGGCCTGACCATCGTCCTCTCGATGCTGATGGCGGTCGGCCTCTTCTTCGTCGTCCCGGTCGGGCTCACCAGCCTGATCAAGGACCAGCTCGGCTCGCCCTTCCTCTTCTGGCTGGTCGAGGGGATCCTGCGGACGGGGATCTTCATCGGCTACATCGCCGCGATCAGCAAAATGCCCGACCTGCGGCGCGTCTTCGAGTACCACGGCGCGGAGCACAAGACGATCTCCTGCTACGAGGCCGAAGACGAACTGGTACCGGCGCGGGCGAAGCTCTACTCGCGTTTGCACCCGCGCTGTGGGACCAGCTTCCTACTGATCGTGATGGTGCTGGCGATCTTCGTCTTCGCCCCGCTCGGCCTGCCCGCCTGGTACTGGCTGGTCCTCTCGCGCATCCTCGGCATCCCGCTGATTGCCGGCCTCTCCTACGAGGTGATCAAGTGGGCCGGGAAAAACCGGCGCAAACGCTGGGTGCGGGCGGTCATGTGGCCGGGCCTGATGCTGCAGAACCTGACCACGCGCGAGCCCGACGAAGAGCAGCTCGCGGTGGCGATCGCCTCTCTTAACGCTGTGCTGGCTCGGGAGACTCCCGAGGAGGCGGCAAAAAAGCCGCACATCGAGATCGTCGCCTAGACGGCTGCAAACCGGCGCATCTCGGGGTCCTCAGTCGTTCGGTTTCGGGTCACGCACCTAAGTGCGCTCCCCTCACCTCACTCCCTGCGTCCCCCGACCTGCTTGGTTTTCGCCGTCTAGGGTTGTTTCTGATGATCGATTCGCTGGTTCAACAGATCGAAAGTCGCTTCGCCGAGCTTGAGGGGCAGATGTCTGATCCTGAGGTGATCTCGGATCGGGAGCGGTATGCCGCTGTGGGGCGGGAATATCGGGAATTGCAGCCTGCTCATGAGCTGGCGGGGCGGTGGCGGACGCTGCGGGACGACCTCGAGGGGGCGCGGGAGCTCTTGGCCGAGGGCGAGGACGAGGAAATGCGGCAGGTGGTCGAGGAGGCGCCGGCGCGGATCGAGGAGCTGGAAGAGGAGATCCGGCTGGCGATGGTCGAGCGCGACCCCAACGACGAGAAGAACGTGATCGTCGAGATCCGCGCCGGCACCGGCGGCGACGAGGCGGCGCTGTTCGCCGGCGACCTTTTCAAGATGCTGAACCGCTACGCGGAGGAGCTTGGCTACTCGATCGAAGTCCTCTCGCAGTCGGCTTCGGATTCCGGCGGCTTCAAGGAGGTCACCTTCGAGGTCAAGGGCGAGGGC
>DASTGL010000108.1:0-3940 GCA_035719145.1 Solirubrobacterales bacterium | reverse complement strand
GGATGCTCGGCATCCCCGGCGCCCTCGCCACCCGCGCGAGAGCCGCCTGTCTAGGCAGGAGCGCCGTCGGCGGAGGTCATCCGCACGCCGAAGGACTGATGCGGTCGTGCAGCTCGAACACAACCGTCGGGGGCTTTCGCAGGATGGGTTTGGCTCCGGCGTGGGCTAGCCAACGGGCCAGGGGTGGGTACGAGGGTTTGCCGGGTTCTAGGCGGTCCCGGGTGGCGATGACGTATTGGTAATTGCCTTCGCTCAATAGCTGAAGGTATTGGCGGCAGGTGGTTGGGGCTTCGAAGCCGCCGTGGGGGCGCTCTAGGCCTAGGTACTGGACCTTGTTGCTGAGGTCGGTGCCGTAGAGGGGGTACTGGCGGGTGCTGGTGGTGGCGATGCGGGCGTCGCTGATGTTGCGGGACCAGGCGAAGGCGGCATTTAGGCCGGGGGCGGTGAAGGTCGGGTCCTTGTAGCGGTCGGCGAGGTAGTGCCGCTGGACCGGGTACCCCACCACGACCGCCACGATGAGAAGGGCGCCGACCGCCCATGGCGGCCGGATCGCGAAGGCGCTCCGGTGATTTCGTTCGCTATCCGGAGGAAATGACCGGAACACCCTGCTGAGCCACGGCGAGAGCGGCGCCGGCAGCAGCGCGAGGCCGAGGACGAGAGCCGGCGCGAGGTAGCGGAGACCCGATTCGAAGCCTCGGGGCATGCCGTCGGGGCCGGAGGCGGACGTCGGGGCTATGAGCCAGGCGAGCGCCGAGGCGAGGGCGACTAGGGCGACGACTCGCTGCGCGGGGGTCCCTCGCACCAGGCAGAGGATCAGGCCGGTTCCGGCAAATATGAGCAGGGGCGGCCAGAGGATCCAGAGGCCTCCGTGGAGGCCCGGGAGGAACCAGTCTGACCAGACGCTGCTGTCGGTCAGGTAGCCGAGGACGGAGTGGGCTTCTCGGCCTCCCAGGGCCTGCTCGGGGGCTGGGAGGTCGATCGGGCCGAGGTGGTGGATCCAGGGGAGCGGGTTGCCGGTGTGGATGAGGTTGCGGAGGTACCAGTAGCCGCCGCCGGCCAAGGCGGCGAGGGCGCCTGCGCCGAGCGCGCGCGCTTTCTGGCCGCGGGGAGCGATCACGGCGAATCCGACGACCAGCACCGCCGCGGGCAAGAGGAAGTTCAGCTTCGTCCCGGCCGCCAAGCCCGCCGCCAGCCCCACCGCCACGCAGGGGCCGAAGCTCCACCTCGGGCCGGTCGTCCCCGGTATCCGGGGAGAACTCGGTTCACGAAGAGGTGACGCGTACGCGTTCAGCGCGATCGCCACGCCGGCGAGAAGGAAGAAGATCCCGACGATGTCGTTTCTCGCCTCGCCCGCCTGGTCGGCCAGGGCCGGGACGCTGAGCGCGATCGCCCCGAGCGCCAGCGACCACGGCGCCGCCCGGTACGGGCGGCCGATGCACCAGCAGGCGACCAGGCATCCCAAGAACCAGCCGAGGTTGAGCAGCGGCGAGAGCACGTCGCGGCCGAAGGCCAGCATCCCCACCGCGTGGAAGATTTCGCCGTTGGCGGGGTAGAACCAGGCGAGGAACTGCGGGGCGATGAAGTGCAGGTCCCAGGTGTTGCCGCTCTGGAAGAAACCCGCAGCGAAGGGCCCGTGGTACCAGGTGCTGTCGAAGCCGGTCATGCCCGTGCTCAGGCGCGTCTTCACGCCCGCCGCGAAGTGGATGACTGCCACCACTGCGACAAGCAGCGCGATCGCGGTCCCCCACTCGCGCTCGTCCCGCGGGAGAGAGGGAAGCCGGACCTCTACCTGCTGAGTAAGGTCGGACTCCCCTCTCTCCGGCGGGCGTGGCGCGTACTTCCAACACCCGAGCCCGACGACCGCAACCAGGAGCAGATAGGGCACCGGGTCGAAGGCGCTGAACGAGCCGAGCAACTCCGCCGGCCAGATCAGGAGCGCCAGGGCTAGCACCGCCGCGGCCAGCTGCGCTGGGGCCCCCTCGAACTGCGGCAGCAACCGCCTCCGCAGCGCCTCCCCTCCCACCCAGGCGAACCCGCCCAGCAGCAGGATCTCCAACACCCCCAGCAGGTACCGCCCCGGTCCGAGCATGCGCCGCTATCGCCGCCGCAGGAGGCGGGTCATCTGCTCGAGCTCCTCGACCCGCAGCAGCTTCGCGATCGCGACGTAGACCAGGCCGCCCGCGCCGAGCCCCACGGTCAGGGAGACGATCTGCCCGCCGAGGCCGCGGCCCAGCGCTTCGTCGAGGACGTCCCAGACGAGCCAGCCGACCCCGGCCAGGGCCGCCGCGGCGATCGTGATCTTGAGGCTGGTCGAGAACAGGCGCCGCAGCTCCAAGCCGCCGAACTTCCGCCGCAGGATCACCGCCTGGGCGACCACGGCGACGGTGGTGCCGATCCCCGTCCCGGCGACGATGCCGGCGACGCCGAAGGGCGAGTAGAGGACCAGGGCCGCGAGGGCCGAGACGACGAGGTCGATCGTCGCCAGCGCCGTCGCCTGCCACGGTTTCTGCAGGCTGAAGAAGGTCCGGGTCTGCAGCAGGTAGAGCCCGTTGGTCGGCAGCGAGAAGGCGAACCAGAAGAGCGCCGTCGCCACCACCGCGGTCTCCGCCGGGTCGAACTCGCCGCGCTGGTAGATCAGCCGGATCATCGGGTCCGAGAGGGCGTGCCACCGCCCTCGCCGGCGGTGACGAAGACCATGTCGGCGCCCTTCAGCGCCTCCTTGATCTCGTCGCGACGCCTCTCGGCCTCACTGCCCCTGCGCGAGGAGAGGTTCAAGCCCAGCGAGTCGGCCCCGTTCTTCGAGGGTCTGCTGCCGGAGGGGGCGGTGCGCGCGACCATCGCCGCCAAGCTCGGGATCAGCGAGGGCAACGGCTTCGGCTTGCTTGCGGCGCTCGGCGCCGATTGTGCCGGGGCGGTGGTGGTTGCGCCGGAGGACCAGCCGCTTCCGCCGTCCGGAGCGGAGGCGCGTCCTCTCAACGAGAAGCAGGTCGGCGATCTGCTTCGCGACCTCCCGCGCGATCCCCTCGGCATCGACGTCGACCCCGACGGAGTGCGTTTGAGTCTGGGCGGCGTCCAGGACAAGCTCATCCTCGTTCGCCTTCCCTCCGGCGAGTTCGCCCAGCCGCTCGGCGGCATGCCGAGCAACTGTCTCCTGAAGCCCGAGCACGAGCGGTTCGAGGGGCTGGCGGCCAACGAGACGTTCTGCATGAGGGTCGCGGCGGCGGCTGGCAACGAGGTCGCCACGACCGAGTTGCGTGAGATCGACGGCATCCGCTGCCTGTACAGCGAGCGGTTCGATCGTGCAGTCGACGCCGATGGCAACGCGGTCCGCCTCCACCAGGAGGACATGTGCCAGGCCCTCGGCTTGCTGCCAACCCAGAAGTACGAAGCGGAGGGTGGCCCGTCGGTGGCGTCGGTAATCGCCCTGCTGAGACGCCAGCCGAACCGCCGTATCGCTCTCGACATCAACGCCTTCGCGCGGGCGGTGCTGACCAACTTCCTGCTCGGCAACAGCGACGCACACGGCAAGAACTTCTCGCTGCTCTATGACCCTGTGGCCGGTGTGCGGCTAGCTCCTCTTTACGACGTCGTTTCAACCGCCGTCTACGACGATCTGACTCCGCGGCTGGCAATGGCCATCGGCGGTGAGGAGGACCCGTCGCAGGTCGACCTCGGTTGCTGGGAGCGCCTGGGCGCCGAAAGCGGGCTCGGTGGGGGGCTGCCCCGGTTCGTCCAGCGCTGGTCGACCGAGATTCTCGCGGCCACGGAAACCTGTCTCCGCGATACCGAACGGGAAGGTTGGTCGCACCCCGTGCTGCAGGCGATCGCCGAAGTGGTCCGAACGCGAGCCAGTCGATTGATCGACGGCCGCTAGGCCGGCTTACGAGCGGAGACGAGGAGGTTGTAGAAGAGCTCTGCCGGCAGGTAGGGCTCGAGCAGG
>DASTGL010000107.1:0-4805 GCA_035719145.1 Solirubrobacterales bacterium | reverse complement strand
TAACTCGTCACCGGCTACCAACACCAAAAGATTCCGTTGCGTCATCCCGCTTCTCAGCTAGAACCGGCCCACCAGGCGGGGCAGCCCAGCTGTCCCGCCGCCTAGCCGGCCTCGGCGTCGAGGAGGCGGCGGTAGTAGCGGTAGTCGCGCCGATCGGGCCTCAGGTTCGAGGCGAGCGCGAGGTGGTGGCGGGCGCGGCGCTTCTGGCCGGTCTTGCTGAGGGCGCGGCCGAGGCAGAAGTGGGCGAAATCGTTGACCGGGTGGGACTCGACCACGGCCTCGAACTCGACCGCGGCGGGGGCGAAGCGGCCGGAGCGGAAGTAGGCACGGCCCAGCGCCTCGCGGATCGAGGACTTCTCCGGGTCGCGGCGGGCGGCCTCGGCGAGCGGCGCGGTGGCGTGCTCGAAGTCGCCGTCCTCGAGCAGCTCGAGGCCGCGGCGGTAGAGCGTGTAGGTGGGCTCCTGGGCTCCCTCGGTAGGCATGGAAGAAGTGTAGGAGGATCGGCTCGCGGACCTGCAAAAAGGGCTATTTAGCAGGCCGAAAGGGTCGCTTTGCTACCGTGGATAGGCGGGTTTGACCGGCCTTGCGCCGGCCCCGTCTTCCTATGAGCGTCTCTACTGCGAAAAAATGGACCTGCGACCAGTGCGGGGTGACCGTCAGCCGCCTCGGCGGCGAGAAGGTCGAACTCCCCGCCAGCTGGACGAGCTCGAACGAGGGCACCTTCTGCCTGCTCTGCCGTCGCGAGCGCGCCGCCCAGGCCGCCCTTGACGCCGCCCCCGAGAGCGCCGGCCTCGAGGACCGCGCCAAACTCCGCCGCGCCGCCCTCGTCGAGTTCGAGGTCCGCCGCCGCCCCGGCCACGGCAACGGCGAGATCGCCAAAGCCTGCCGCTCCTCCGTCGCCGCCGTCGTCGCCGCGCGCAAACGGCTGAAGATCCCGGCGCCGCAGTAGCGGCCGTCGAGGCCAGCGGTTTATCCTCGGCTTCCAGATGTTCCGCGCCGTTTCCCAAACCCTTGCGACGGACCTGAGATTCCGGGCCGGCTTCCTTCTCTTGGGAGTTGCCCTCTCGATACCAATCGGCCTCATCAGCGGAAGCCTGGGTGCCGCGGTCGTGGTGGTTTCAATCTTTTCCATACTCGTCGGCCTTGCCAAGTACCGGGAAGAAAGATCTCTCAGCTCCTAGGCTCGACGCCAGCCGATACAGGCCTTGATGGTCAACGGTCATGCATTAAGGGGATATTTCCCCTTAAGCGTCTGACAGGCTAGCCCCCAACTATTTTGGCGAGGTTTTGCGAGAGTCCCCGTTTCCTCGAGGATTGCCAATGGCGACGTCGGCCTCGAGGACCCCGTCAAGCTCCACTGCGCCGCCCTCGTCAAGTTCGAGCTCCCCTGCCGCCCCGGCCACGGCAATGGTGAAGTCGCCAAAGCCTGCCGCGCCTCCGTCGCCGCCGCCCGTAATCAGCTGAAGATCCCAGCGCCGCGGCAGGCGCGCTCTTTGGGTCGCAGATTGCGACTTTGAGCAGATCGACAGCGCTAACTCGTCGATTCAATCCCCATACGATCCCCCTCTCATTCCTAAACATGGGGGAGAGATCAGTGCCTTCAGGCCCTTATCTTCAAGTGAGTCATGCGGTAGAGATCCTTGAGGTCGAGTCAGAAGGCGACCTGCTTCGTCGCGTCATTGAGCTGGGCAACGGTCCTGCCAAACAGCGACTTGGCTTTCTCCCGGATGAAGGCTTCTTTGACCGCGCCCGCAGGGGAACGCTGCTAGGGGCCGTGCAGGGTGACCGCCTGTTGGGGTACGTGTTGTACGACCTTCCCCGGCGCAACATCACGATTCGGCACCTTTGTGTGGCTCCAGAAGCACGGAGTCTGGGTATCGCCAGGCGGCTGATCGAATCTGTCGCTTCTAGGCATCAACACAGGCAGCGCATTGACCTCTGGTGCAGGGACGACTACAAACTCGCAGGTATGTGGAAAGCCCTGGGTTTTCGACCCCAGGGCAGTCGGCGCGGTCGGAGCAAAGAGGGCCACACGTTGACGGCATGGGTCCGTGATCTGGAGGACTCCTCCTATCCCACGCTTTTTGACGACTACCAGGCCGAGCGTGGGATTGTGGCCTTGGACCACAACGTTTTCCTCGATCTCCACATCGACATAAGCCAAAGACCTGAGGCGGAGGAGAGTCGCTACCTCTTAGAAGACTGGATTGCCGACCATGCCGAACTCGGTGTAACCGACGAGATCTTTCACGAGATCCACAACCACCCGGACGCGCAGGTTCGGGCGCGTGAGCAGCAATGGGCAAATCAGCACCAAAGGATCTCCAAGCCAAGCCATGATTGGAAGCCATTGCTGGATCAGGTCGTCGAGCTGGCTCCGAAGGTTGGCGATGCCGATCATCGCCATGTAGCACGAGCGATAGCGGCGGGCGCCGATTACCTGGTCTCACGCGATGCAGATCTTCTCGATGCCGCCGAGGCAATAGAGAACGCCTTCGGTCTCGCGATCCTTCAGCCCGCGGCACTGATCGTGCGCCTTGACAAGGCAAGAGCCGAGGATCCGTATCGACCCGTTGCTCTTGCCGGCACTGATTTGAGGCAACTCTCGCCTACGGACGACATGCATGAGGAAGTGATCTCAGCGCTCCTCAACAACGCCGCTGGAGAGAGGCGGTCCGAGCTCGCGTCCCGGCTGCGACCGATCTTTGCTGATCGCAAAAGCCATGACATGCAGGTCGTTCGAACGACCGATGGACGGATCATCGCCGGCTTTGCCCGGCGAAGAGTAGGCCAATATCTAGATATCCCTTTCATTCGAGCTGTGTCGCAGGCGGGGTCCAATGTTGTGGCTCGCCAACTCGTCTTTGCTCAACGGAGGCAAGCAGCAGCGCTAAGACTGCCGGAAGCGAGAATCACCGACCCGCATCTGTCCAGGGACATTCATGAGGTTCTCGAGGTCGAGCATTTTGAGGAAACGCCTGGCGGCTGGACCTCGTACGTCAAAACCGGATTGGTCGATGCCGCAGAGATAGATCTCCGCCACCCTCGCCCGATGAGCGCGAGTGAATACGAAGACAGGTATTGGCCAGCGAAGATAATGGGATCCGGGGTCCCGAGTTACCTGGCGCCGATCAAGCTTTCATTCGCAGAGGAGCTGGGGTTGGCGGAAGAGACGCTCCTGCCACGCGAGCACGGACTGGGGCTAGGCCGCGAACACGTCTACTACCGGAAGACCCTGAACAACCGAGGAATCAGTCCCGGCGCTCGAATCCTCTGGTATGTCAGTGGCGGGACCCCAGCCCAGCCTCGTGGAGCCGTCCGCGCCGTCTCTCAGGTTGCCGACGTCGTCATCGGGCGACCTCGGACCCTGCACGCCCGCTTTGAGCGCTTCGGCGTTTATTCACTCGAGCAGGTTCTCGACTGCGCAGATGGAAGTGGCGAGGTGATGGCTATTCGCTTCGTCAACACCGAGATCTTAAAGCAGCCGCTTGACCTTGATGAACTCAAAGCTCTTTGGGCTGTCCAAGGGAGGCGCTTCGCCATCCCGCTTTCACCCACCCGAATAGACGAACATATGTTCCGTCTGATCTACGAGCGATCCTCTGGCTATGCGAACTGACGACCCCGCGCTGTTTCTTTCCCTGCGACCGCGGTTTGCCGAGCTTCTGCTCAGCGGAGCCAAGAGCATTGAGCTTCGCCGAGTGCGCCCAGCCGTCCACGAGGGAACCCCCGTACTCCTCTATGCCTCGTCGCCAGCCATGAAGCTCGTCGGACGCGCCGAAGTCGCACAAGTACAAGTTGCTTCCGTTGCCGAGATTTGGAGGGAGCACGGACCCGAAACCGGGATCCGCCTCAACGAATACAACGATTACTTCAAGAATGCCAAGGAGGCGGTGGCGATCAAGCTCGTCAACATCCAACGTCTCGACAAGCCTCGGCCGCTTCAGGACTTAAGAGATCGGCTCTCAGGTTTTCAACCCCCCCAGAGCTACCGGTATCTCGACAAAGCACAGGTCGCGGCGCTCGTCTAACGGCTTACACCCGCGTCTGCTCCGCGAGATCGCTGAGCAACCCCTCCATCCCACGCTTCTCGTGGACCCGGCGCTGGCGGTCGGCGCCGTTGCCCTCGCTGAGGATGCGCTCGATCTCCTCGAAGGCCTCGGCGCCGCCCAGAGGCTCGGCGTAGGGGCGGGTTTCCTCGAGGATGCCGTGGGCTACCTCGGCGGCGGGGGCGGCGGTGCTCTCGTCGATCATTAAGCGGGCCTGGAGGCCGTAGCGCTCGGCCTGGAAGTAGGACTCCTCGATCGCCTCGCGGGTCAGGCCGGGAGCGTCGGGGCGGTCGATCTCTTTTGCCGCCAGGGCCTGGATCAGGGCGGCGATCGCGGCGTTGGCCTCCGGCCTGGTCTGGACGTCCATGCCGCGGACCTCGACCGTTCCGAGGTTGGGGTGCGGGCGGACGTCCCACCAGATGTAGGTGTAGTCGTCGACGCCGGCGGCGGCGATCAGCTGGTCGGCGACGCGCTGGAAGTCCTCGTAGTCGCGGAAGGCGCGCGGCAGCTCGAAGCGCGGATAGCTGCGGACGGCGGCGGCGCGGGCGCTGGCGAGGCCGGTGTCGGCGCCGTCGCGGAAAGGCGAATTGCCGGTCAGCGCCGCCAGCAGCGGCAGGTGGCGGCGCATCGCGTTGGCAACCGCGACCGCGGTTTCGGGATCGGGCATGCCGACGTGGACGTGGAGGGCGCAGGGCGGCGTCGCCAGCAGCCCGGCGAGGTCCTTCTTCACCGTCTCGTAGCGCGCCTTCTCGACCA
>DASTGL010000106.1:0-5937 GCA_035719145.1 Solirubrobacterales bacterium | reverse complement strand
GACATAGACGGTCTTCGCCTGATCCGGATCTTCGCCGGCGGCCCGATAGGCCGGCTTCACTTCCAGCGAGGTCTCCTGGGCGGGCAGCGGCCCGGTCACCGGCCCCTTCTTTTCGTCCTTCGCGAAGTAGAGGGCCACCTTCGCGCCTTCCACCTGTTCGTTGCCGAGCGTGAAGACGCCGAACGGGTAGCGGTTCTCGCCGACGTCGAACGCCTGGGCGGCGGGCGCGATCACGACCTTCGCCGGCTTCGCCCCGGATTCCCGCAGCAGATCGGCGATCGTCTTCCCCTTGGCCGAGGGGAAGGAGGCAGCCGGAGGAGCGGGCCGCGAGCTCTCTTCAGCCGAGCTCCCGCAACCGGTGACGAGGAGGGGGAGGAGGCAGAGCGGGATCAGCAGCGAGCGAGCCGAGAAGCGCATTCCGGGAAAGCTATACAACCCAATGAGAGCGATAACGTTTATCGAAGTTAGGCAAATTGACGCTGATCCGAGCCTGTGCTTAAGTGCGCGACGCGACGGGGACGCGCACGGCATTCGACGGCCTCCTTGGCAGGGGTCCGAAAGGTTGGAGCGATGCGATGGCCGTCCTAAACGGCGCCCAGACCCCGGAGGAAGCAACCCGCGCTTTCGCGACCTCGATCAGCCAGGGCGACCTCGATGCCGCCGCCTGCTGCTTCGCCAAAGATGCCTGCCTGGTGACGCCCGATTCGACCGCGGTTCGCGGTCGCGACGAGATCCGCCCGATCCTCCACCAGCTGATCGCTCTCCGGTCCCGGATCGAGGTCCAAGAGAGCTCGATCCTTCTTGCCGGCGAGGTCGCATTCGTCAGCGAGCGCTGGCTCGTCACCTCCCCCGGCTCCGAAGGCGGTCCCTTCACCCGCGCGCTGACGCCGATGCTGGTCCTGCGGCAGCTGGAGGGGGTCTGGAAACTGGCCGTCGCCCTCCCCTGGCACCGGGCATAGCCGATCGGCGACCACCGTCTAGAATCATCCTGAGCGACGGCTTCACAGGGGGCCGACCCGCCCGGATAGCTCAGTTGGTAGAGCACTTCCATGGTAAGGAAGGGGTCACGAGTTCGAGTCTCGTTCCGGGCTTCTTGGCCAGGCGGCCAAGTCGGCGTTTCCGCATGTAGGCTGCCGCCGTGGACTTCGCCCTCTCCGACGAGCAGAAGGACTTCGTCGACGCGATCCGGGACTTCTGCGACCGCGAGTGCGGGACGCCGGACCAACGCGAGCGGCTGACCGACGGCTACCGGGAGCACCACAACTTCGAGATCTACAAGCAGATGGCCGACCTCGGCTGGCTCGGGGTGACGATCCCGGAGCAGTACGGCGGCTCTGGCGGCTCGATGCTCGACGCCTGCCTGTTCATGGAGGAGACCTCGCGCGGCCTGGCGCCGATCGGCGGGTACGCGACGACGCTGATCGTCGCCGGCGCCACCCAGCGCTTCGGCAGCGAGGCGCAGAAGGAAGAGATCCTCGGCGGCATCGCCTCCGGCTCGGTCGAGGCGATCGCGATGACCGAGCCGGAGGCCGGCTCCGACGTCGGCGCCCTCTCCTGCAAGGCCGAGCGGGTCGACGGAGGCTTCGTCCTCAACGGCCAGAAGGTCTTCTGTTCCAACGCCCACATCTCCGACCACGTGCTGATCGTCTGCCGCACCACCCGCGGCGAGGACAAGCACGCCGGGCTGTCGATGATCTGGGTGCCGCGCGAGGTCGAGGGGATGGAGGTGATCCCGATCGAGACGATGGGCGGCCGCGAGACCAACCACCTCTACCTCACCGACTGCGTCGCCCGCGAGGAGGACGTCCTCGGCGAGGTCGACCAGGGCTGGACCCAGCTGATGGCCGGCCTCAACGTCGAGCGCCTGATCCTCGCCGCGACGATGCTCGGGATCGCCCAGCGGGCGATGGACGACCTCCTCGTCTACGTCAAGGAGCGGCGCCAGTTCGGCCGTCCGATCGGCTCCTTCCAGGCCCTCCAGCACCGGATCGCCGACCTCGCCACGGACCTGCAGGCGGCCCGCCTGATGACCCACTGGGTCGCCACCCAGGTCGACGCGGACCCCGACCGGACGCTGCCGAAAGAGGCCTCGATGGTGAAGCTCTTCGTCACCGAGGTGACCAAGCGGGTGACCCTGGAGGGGATGCAGATGATGGGCGGCTACGGCTACTCCTCCGAGTACGACATGGAGCGGCTCGTCCGCACCTCGCTGGTCTCGACGATCTACGGCGGCACCTCCGAGATCCAGCGCACGATCATCGCCAAAACGCTCGGCCTCTAGCTGGTCAAATCACAGGCTCAGGCCGTGGCCGCGAGCTGACTGCAGTCGACCAGCGCCGGCTCGCCGATGTGGAAGCCCTGCGCGTAGTCGATATCGAACGCCCGCACCATCGCCAGCGTCTCGGCGTCCTCGATCCCCTCGGCCACCGTCTCCTGCCCGAAGGCCTTGGCGAACTGGACCAGGGCCTGGACGAGGCGCTGGTCGGTGGGGGAGTGGCGCAGCTCGCGGATGAACTCGATGTCGATCTTCAGGTGCTGGATCGGCAGTTCTTTCAGGTAGCTGAACGAGCTGAAGCCGGTGCCGAAGTCGTCGAGGCCGAGGCCGCAGCCCATCCCGGTGACGGCGTCGGCGAAGTCGCGGGCGTGGTCCATGTTCGTGATCGCCGCCGTCTCGGTGATCTCGAAGTCGAGCCAGGCGGGGTTGAGGCCGGCGGCGATCGCCGTCCTCACGTCCTCGATCAGCGCCGGCTCGCAGAGCGAGGCGCCGGAGACGTTGACGGCGATCGGCCGCGAGCGGCCGGCGAGCTCGATCGCTTTCGCCAGCACCATCCGGTCGATGTCGACGATCAGCCCGAGCCGCTCGGCGGTCGGCAGAAACGAGCTAGGCGGGATGACGTCGTCGTTCTCGTCGAGCATCCGCACCAGCAGCTCCTCGCGGGCGACGCACTGGTTGCGCAGGTCGAAGATCGGCTGCGCGTAGACGACGATCCGCTGCTGCTCGAGCGCTTCGCGGATGCGGTCGGCCCAGGTCAGTTTGCGGTTCGGCCCGGTGGCCGAGTCGACCGCGCGGCCGCCGCCTTCTTCCTTGGCTTCGCAGAGAGCGATGTCGGCGGCGATCATCAACCCTTCGGCGGTGATCTTCTCGCCGCTGCCGCCGAAGGTGGCGATGCCGACGCTGGCGCCGACCGAGGGCTGGCCGCGGTCGCGCACCAGCGCGATCAACCGCTCCGCCGCCGTACGCGCCTGCTCCGGGGTCGCCCGCTGCAGCAGCAAGCCGAATTCATCGGCGCAGATTCGCGCCGGCAGGTCTTCAGCCCGCGCCTCCTCGCGCAGCAGGGTGGCGACCGTCTCCAGCAGCATGTCGCCGGCCTCGTGTCCGAGCGAGTCGTTGACGAGGCTGAAGGAGTCGACGTCGAGCAGGAGCAGCGCCCCCGGTTCCCCCAAGTACCGCGGGTCCAGGAGCCGCTCTTCCACCTCTTCGACGAAGCTGTCCCGGTCGATCAACCGCCGCTTGTCGATCGTCTCCCGCACGCTGGCTCCTTATGCCCGGTTCGATTGCGTAAAAACGATTGTACAAAAAATTAAGTAGACGCTTGGGAAAAGCGCTTCAACAGGTCAAGCTCGCTATCCTTGGCCTCTGCCTCGCGCCTCGGCCCGGGGTTTGTTTTTTGTAACGACTTCTGCAACGACTACCTCAGGCACGGAACGAGGGAGAAGATGGCTCGCGGAGATGTCCGCATCGCGGTGACGATGGCTTGCGAAGAGTGCAAGCGTCGCAACTACCAGACCAATAAGTCGCGGCGAAACACGCCGGACCGCATCGAGATGCGGAAGTTCTGCCGCTGGTGCGGCCGCCACACCCCGCATAAAGAGACCAGGTAGTTCGCGATGGCGAAAACCCGTGCACAGCGCAAGGCCGAGCGCCGGGCTCGGGAAGCCGAACAGGGAAAACGCTCCCGCGGCCACGACACTCCGAGCCAGGCTCAGCACGACACGCAGGTTCCGGTCTCCGGCGAGGTAGCCGAGGTCGAGGCGGTCGAGATGGGGATTGCCGCCGGCGCCCCCGAGTCGCAGCTCGAGACGCCCGACGCTCCCAAGCCCCGCACCTCCCGCCGCGCCGAGGCTAAGGCCGCCAAGGAAGCGGAAAAGCGCAAGCGCGAGGAGCAGAAGCGGCGCGAGCGCCAGCAGCTCGACAAGAAGCAGAAGCAGGCGAAGGCGGAACGTCAGCGCTCCGGCTTCATCGCCTTCCTCGTATCCTGCTGGCAGGAGCTGAAGAAAGTCCAGTGGCCCGACCGGGAGACCCTGGTCCAGGCCACGGCCGTCACCATCCTCTTCGTGGCCGTCGCGGCCGCCTACCTAGGCGCCCTCGACGCGGCTTTCAACTGGCTCGTCAAGCAGATCCTCTAGCGGGATCCCGAACAAAGGCTTCTGACAGACGATGTATCGCTGGTACGTGATCAACACTTACTCCGGGCACGAGAACAAGGTCAAGCACAACCTCGAGCACCGGGTGCAGACGATGAGCCAGAACCGCAACGTTCGGCAGGTCGTGGTGCCCACCGAGCAGGTCTCGGAGATGAAGGACGGGCAGAAAATCCAGACCGAGAAACGGACGATGCCCGGCTACGTCCTCGTCAACATGGAGATGACCGACGACGCCTGGGGCCTGGTCAAAAACACCCCCGGCGTCACCGGCTTCGTCGGCTCCCGCAACAAGCCGGTGCCACTCTCCAAACCAGAGGTCGACCGCCTGCTCCACCGCGAGACCGCCGAGCGGCCCCGCACCCAGGCCCAGTTCGCGATCGGCGAATCGGTCAAAGTCATCTCCGGCCCGCTCTCCGACTTCTCCGGCGAGATCGCCGAGATCAACGAGGACGCCGCCAAACTCAAGGTGCTGGTCTCGATCTTCGGCCGCGAGACGCCGGTCGAGGTGGGCTACGACCAGGTCAAGAAGATCTAGGTCGCAAAGACCGCTACCCTCCCGAACCCCTTATGGCGAAGAAAGTCCTCACGATCATCAAGCTGCAGATCCAGGCAGGCAACGCCAACCCGGCGCCGCCGGTCGGCCCGGCGCTGGGCCAGCACGGCGTCAACATCATGGACTTCTGCAAAGCCTTCAACGCCCAGACGCAGGGCGAAGGCGGGACGATCATCCCGGTCGAAATCACGGTCTACGAGGACCGTTCCTTCACCTTCGTCACCAAGACGCCGCCGGCCGCCGTCCTGATCAAGGAAGCGATCAAAATCCCGAAGGGCTCCGGCGAGCCGCACGTCAACAAAGTCGGGACGATCTCTGAAGCCCAGATCCAGGAGATCGCCGAACGCAAGATGCCCGACCTCAACGCCAACGACATCGACGCGGCGAAGAAAATCATCGCCGGCACCGCCCGCTCGATGGGCGTCGACGTCGCTTAGGAGAACTTCATGGCCCACGGCAAACGATTCCGCGCCCAGTACGACAAGGTCGATCGCGACCGCGCCTACCCGCCGGCCGAGGCGATCGCGCTGATCAAGGAGACCGCCAGCACCAAGTTCGACGAGACCGTCGAGCTGCACGTCCTCCTCGGCGTCAACGTCCGCCACGCCGACGAGCAGCTGCGCGGCACCCTGGCGCTGCCGCACGGGCTCGGCAAAGACGTCAGCGTCGCCGTCTTCGCCCAGGGCCAGCAGGCCCGCGACGCCGAGGCGGCCGGAGCCGACTTCGTCGGCGGCCAGGACCTGGTCGAGAAAGTCCAGGACGGCTGGACCGACTTCGACATCGCGATCTCGACCCCCGAGATGATGCGGAGCGTCGGCCAGCTCGGCCGCGTGCTCGGCCCGCAGGGGAAGATGCCGAACCCCAAGGTCGGCACCGTCACCGACGACGTCGAGAAAGCGGTCGGCGAGTCGAAGTCGGGCAAAGTCGAATACCGCACCGACCGCCAGGCGATCGTCCAC
>DASTGL010000105.1:0-14658 GCA_035719145.1 Solirubrobacterales bacterium | reverse complement strand
GACCTTCAGCGCCTGGCGGATCACCACGTCGCCGAGGTCGAAGGGACCGACCTTGGCCGGCGTGATCGCCACCGCCGACAGCTTCGCTCCCTGGTAGGGGCCGGCGAGGTAGAGGCTGCCGGGCACGTAGGTGAGGGCCTGACCGACTCCCGCGCCAACCGAGGTCTGCCCGATCTGAGACGCCGCCGGGCAGCTCGGATGTTCAAGCTCTTCCTGGCCGCCGTTGGCGCCGGTCCTCGACCGCGCCTGCGCGATCCCCGCCTCCGAGCAGAAGGGGATCCCGGAAAGGTTCCCGATCACGCCTTTTGGCAGCTGCAGCGAAAAGCGGCTGAACTCCTGTTCCCCGTCTTCACGGGTCAGGCGCACCTTCAACGGTGAGTAACTGCCGGCGGAGTTGCTTTCGGTGCCGGCGATGAACCCGGGGTGGAAGGGGGGCGTGCCGCTCGGGCATTGAGCCCCGTTCGGCCCATGGTCGACCGTGAACGGGCTGGTCTTGGTGACGATCTCGTTCGGCTGCGGGTTGTTCGGGTCCGCCGCGTTCCAAGGCGTGAACCTCGCAGTGAGGTCATAGGTGCCACAGGACGACGGCATCACCAGCGGCGCTCGGTCGCCTTCTTTGAAGTGCAGGTTGAACGTTTCGAACGGGATCTGCGGCAGATCGTCGAACGTCGTAACCACCTGCCCGGTGTCCGGGTTCAGTTCGACCTTACCGGCCTGTTTCACCAGCACCCCACGCTCGGGGATCTTCGCCACGACATACAGCGCCAGCAGCGAACCGAAGGGATTGTCGAACGGCGCCGCCACGAACACGGACCCGTGCGCTTCCTCTTCGAGCAGCAGCGTCTTGATGTCGACCGAGCCGATCTTCGACGATTCAGGACACCCGACCCCGGGCGCCGAATCGAAGGCCTCCCGTGCGTAATCGGCAGGCGTGCAAGCGCCCAGCCCGTTCGCCTGCGACGGATTGACCGTCACGCCTTCAGGCAGCGTCACTTCCACCTTCTTCGCCTGCCCTTCGGCGTTGGCGTCCTTCTGCGCCGGCCATGAGTTTGGCATGTCCAGGCGGAAGTCAAGCCCGCTCGAACTCCCCGCGCTGGAGCCGGTCGGCGAAGCAGCGATTTTCGGATTGAACTGCACCTGATTACAGCTGCTGACCATCCCGTCGTCATAGAACGCCTCTTTGATCACGCTGCCCAGCGGGACGTTCCAAGGTTCGAGCACGGCCTTGAAGTTCCGCGAGGTGACGCAGGAGACGGGCTCCCGCAGGAACGGTTCTTCCCCGAGGCCGGGGGGCCGCACGCACGGTTCGACCGGTTCATTTCTGCTGATGCAATTCCAGCCGCGCGAGCTGTCGTGGCGCGGGTCCCCGGGGGTCCCCCAGAGGGTGACGGTACTTGAGATGAATTCCCCTAGCTGCGTGACATTCTTGACGCTGGCGACGATACGGTACCCGTTATCGGGGTCAACCGAAGTGTCGATCACCACCGGTGCGCTTTTCACAATGAAGCCCAAGCGTGCAGGCTCTCCCTGAGTGGGCGGAAGATTGAACACCGGCACCGCCAGGCGCTGCAGGTTCAGGAAGCGGCGTTCATTGACCGTGAGCGAAGCTACCCCGATCGCAGCTTCCATCGGGCAGTTATCAATCACGTTCGATTCGAAGAACAGACGCATCTTGCACTGGGGAAGGGACTTCGCACTACCTACCAGCCCTGCCGGAAGAGAGAAGCTGAGATTCCGGGGCAGTGCCGGTTGGTCGAATATCCCAAACCGTGGTCCAACGGGATGAAAGCGACCGGTATTCAGCTGCAGCGTAGTAACTACCTGGAAGGGGCGGGAACCAGCTCGATCAGCATCGCCACCGCCCTCTTCTTCAGAATGGCTTGAGAACTTTTCGATGCCAAACGGGGTTTCCTCCGGGCTCACTTCTATCGACTGGTCGGCAGAAGCCACTGGCGCGTTCCCGCCGGATACAGTCACGGTTCCTGGCGCTCCTGCTGCAGGCGGGCTGCCCGTCAACGAGGCCAGTACTTCAACTTCGATGCCTTCGTACGAAGGGAGGGTTCCTTCGAAGAGACAAGCAACGACAGTGCTGCTTTCTAGTTTGCATTCCACCGGGCCGTCTTCGTTCGCAAAGCCTGCGACTGCTTCTACTCCGGTGGCGATCACGCCTTCTGGGAGTTCATCGGTGATGGTCACGGGCGTCGTGGTCGCATCCAGTTCTGCGTCGCCAAGATTGGTCAGCGTGAGGATGAGACGGCCGCTGCCACCTTCGGTGATCACCTTTAGTTTCGCTCGACCGATAGGTTCATTGGGTTCGAGTTCGATTTCCGAAATCTGCAGCGCTGGAGTGGCTCCTGAAGTGACTATCTTGAAGTTTTCTCCCCCGACAGGACCGCCAGTGACTTTTACGCCGTTAGTTCCGAATTTTTCTTTCAGCAGCGCTTCTAGCTGCTCGGCAGTTTCGGTGGGTGCGAAACCAACGACGAATTCACAGACAAGGCTCCCGACTTCGCTTTCGACGCCGAGGCAGCCGACCGTTTCGCCTCCGACTTCGATCTTTGCCGCAGCCACTTCTGCACCGAAGATTTCAACGAGTCCGGTTTCGATTTCCTGAACCCCGTCTTCCGGTTCCCAGAGATTCGTCGGGTGGCTCCCGGTCAAGACCTGCCACCAGGGGGAAGGCGATGCTGCAGCGACGGTCGGCACCACCAAAAATGCGACCGCCACGAAAGCGGCCACAGACAAAACCCGCTTGGACATCTTCGGAAGCTCCTTAATAAAACTCACATCGAAACGGCGTCGGCTCGGCGACGTATTCATCGCTGACCCCCCTTCCCGTTGCCGGCTTTTCGACCGTGATGGCGGTGCCGGTGCTTCTTTGGCACGCACTTGACGCGCCCCCCTTGTCGCACTGCTCGCCGGCCGTTGGGGCAGTGTTTCGTCTTCACGTTCCCCGGCCCGCTGAACATGGCGCTGCTAGGCCCCACTTCGCCTGGCGCGACTGCCGCGGGTTGGCAGCCTTCTCCGATGCATTCCTCGGCCGGCGAGAGGATCGCTTCCCTTCCGTTCACCCGGGCGTCGTATACGTCGAGCTCGGAGTCAGAATCAAGCGCCGAGAGCCTGGCGGGCGTCAGGAAGAAGGCATCGTCGCCAGACGCACCCCCATCGAGGAAGCCGACTTCTTCGCTGCCGGTGCCGGAGGAGATCAAGCTCACACAACCTCCTTCCGCGACCGCCACGGTGGCACTTGCGGCAGCAGCGCTGCAGCTACCGACAGCGAACGGCTCGAACTGGTAGACGTCCCACTCGCCATTTGAATCGGCTGGCACGAGCGCCTCGAAGGAATTGAAGAAGATGCGACCGTTTCCGAGCACGACCCGTGGCTGGTAGAGGGAGACGCCGGCGGTTTCCATGATGGTCGGCTCCGGTAGGGCAGCGGAAACACTCCGGTGCCGCCACTGTTCCTGCGGGTCGACCAAGGGCCGATCGCCTTCTCCGACGGTATCGCCGAGCGGCGCCCCGCCAGTGGGTTGACAGGAGACGCAACTCAACTGGTCGGTGGCGGCGTCATAGCGAAACACCTCCTGGTCCAGTCCACCCGTCTTGGCGTCCCGGTTGTCATAGCCCGTGAGGCTGCGCTCGGAGGGGAATGCGAAGAAGCTGCCGTCAGGAGAAGCAGCGGGACTCAGTTCATACGTCTGCCCGAATTCTCCCCCCCAGTCCCCGTCGTCTTCTTCCGAGAGGGTCGCGATGTAACGAACGCCGACGCCTTCATGCCAGGAATAGAGGTTGGGCTGCCCGGCTTTCGCAGTTTCGCCGAAACCATTCGGGCCATTGTCGAGCACGCCACGGGCGACGAAATAGATGCGGTCGGCATCGTCGCTGATCCCGGCCGTAAGCCCGAGTACTTCCGCATCTTCGGAGGAAGCAGTGATGTCCGTAAGGGACGCGCATCCGCCCGCCGGACTTCCAGGCGGGATCTCACAGCGGTACAGGTCGCGTCCTTCTTTGCTCGCGTCTGCCGTCAACTGCTGCGAATCCGAGAAGAACACAATGGTCCCATCGGCACTCGCTCCCTGGAACGCCGGCCTTTCCTGCCCCGTCCCGGAAGCACCAGTCTGAACTTCGTCCAGCCGGGTCGTTTCTTCGGCCTGCGTGTCGCGCAGGTAGAGCGCAGTCAAGGCGTTGCCGCTCGTCCCGTATCCGCCCGGACTCCAGAACACCCGCGAACCATCTTCGGAGACCGCGTTGCGGACGGATCCCGGTCCCGAGCCGATCCAGCGTGCGGCCACGATTTTGCCGCCTTCGGTCGCCGGCAGTTCGCTCACCGGCTGTAGCACACCGCCCTGCCAGCCATAAAGGGCCGGAAGTGGTGCTTCTGGTGCCCCCGCCACAAGCGGCGTCTCGGAAACCAGCACTATGTGGTCCAGTGCCGCATCAGCGCTTACCAGCCTCACCTCTCCCGTACCGCTATCGGGGGGGCCACCAAATTCGGTTCCAACCGGTACGTTGGCAAAGCCTTCCTTGCCCGTGACGAGCGGGGTGTATTGCGGGGGGCTACCCGCGACCCAGAGATAGGGGGTCCGTTCCGACGCCAGCGGCGATAGCTGCGTGCCATCGCGCGGTTCGACCAGTGCCCGAGACAGGTCCGCCGTGAACAGGTTGAATTCGGTTTGAAACCCGATTGCCAGCGGCACGACACGGCTATTGGACGGCGTGATGTCGCGCGATTCCCATCCATCCGCGCCGCGGGTGGCCAGGACATCCGAAAGTTCAGCGTTCCGGTTGCCTTCGGGTGCACTTTCTATCGAGCCCAAGCTCGCATAGGCCAGGCCTTCTCCATCAGCCGCAGCCTGGATCAGCCCGAAGCGGGATCCCATAAGGGTCCCACCGTGCTTGTCCGACGGCGACACCATCTCCCAGACCCGAGAGTCGCTGAGCGCAGATCCAAGACCAGACGCCTGGGTCGTGAAGGTCCGATCCGGACCTTCAGTGGTTCCGAATGAATTCTCTGCGATCACTCGATAGTGATAGGTAGCTCCGGCCACGAGGCCGGTCACACTTTGTGACACGGCAACAGGTTGATGACCCGCTGCAATCTGTCCCCCTTCAACTGGGACGGACATACAAGCGGCGACCGAGCAGTCTTCCATCCCGTACTCGAACTGGTAAGTAGTCAGGGCAGTATTCGGATTGATCGTAGCCCTCAGCATTGCCGCTTCTGCCGATACCCCCATAGGTGAGCTGGCGAGGATTGCGGGCCGTTCTTCGAAGATTTCTTCAGGACCGAAGATTCGAACCTGCGAGAAGTCACCGCCGCTCGTATCGTCGTCGGTTGACGCATAGATTCTGCCAGTGGCACCGTTCACTGCGATGCCGGATGCTTCGTGGAACAATTCTCCTTCTTCGCCCGGTTCAGCAAGCGTTTCGACCAACGTCCCTGCCTCGTCGTAGACAGCAATGCGGCTACGGGAGAAGCGTTCGGGCTCCAGCTGGGTCAAGTACAGGTTGTCGCTGATGGGGTCCACGCCGATCCCGTAGGTTTCATTCGAATCTATGGGCGCGCCTGCTGCCGTATAGGTGGTCGCTCCAGTTACCGGGAATTCGCTCGGTGAATACTTCGCCACCTTTCTGATGAAGGGTTCGATTACATAGAGAGTCCCGTCCGGTGCGACGGCCAAGTTGCCCGGATCGCCAGCGCTGACTTTGGTAATCAATTCTCCGGTGGGAGCGAACACCATGATCGTATTCGCCGTATTGTCGCTAACGTAGATCGCGCCGTTGCTGTCCACAGCGACGCCGGTGGGTTCTTCGAGTCCCGAGATTTCCGAGCTACCGGTCCCCGGCCCCGCGGTGAATTCGGCAGGTTCTCCACTCGCCTCGAAAGCCGCCACCCCATGTTCTGCGGTGACAAACACTTTATGGTTCTGCGAATCCACCGCTACCTGGCTCCGACCTCGCTCGAGGCTGAAGGAGAGGGAGGTGATTCTGTTGCCGGAGATATTCGGAGCCGACCCGATAAAGGGTGCAGCATTCCCGTATTCATCGAACTTGTAGAGGGAGGCATCGCCCCTATCCAAGACATACACCGCCCCGCTCGCTTCATCAGCACCCACCGAAGCAGCAATGTTGAAGTTGGTAGCAGAGGATCCATCTGGGCCAAAGCTCCCCAGGAAGTTCGGCGAAGCTCCAAAAGCCTTGCTCGGAAGCACTAGCAACAAACACAAGCACCCCCAAGCCAAAGCGCTCCTGATCGAAAGTACGCGCGGTCGAGCGGTCGACATCCAGCTCCCACCTCCCCCTTCCTGTCCCTGCGCAACATCGCTGCGCGTTAATGGACCGCGGTTCGTCCACCACCGGCCCTTCCCGTACCTAAGAAGTACCGCACGGGAGGGCATTTGCCAAAGGTGGCAGGGCAAGAAAGAGGAGACCGCCCGATTCGAATGGCATTTCCCCTGCAAACACAGCTAGGCTAGCTGTTCACGCGCGCAGATATGCTCGCGCATCCAACCTACCCAACCAGACGTTTAGCTGTAACGAACCGGACCCTCACGAGGTATCTGTCTCCGGGAATTCCCACCATGATGAGGTATGTGACGCGTGAGAGGGCGCTGCCTATCCTTGGCCGCAGATCAAGCGGAGACTTCTGCTGTGATCTACTACCGGCAATGTGGAGTCAAGACCCCAGGACATCTCCCTCTTCCAGTAGAAATAGAACGGGGCCGCAATAGCGGCCCCGTTCTCAGATGATGCCTTGAGTCTCGTGTCTACAACCTTATGTGCAGGTCGCAGTGACGGAGGAGCCGAATTCGATGTTACCCGTCCCGTCCTCAGACGATTCAAGGTGTGATCCGCCGCCGGTCTTGGACCAGAGGTGGTATTTAGTTCCTGATGTTGTGATCTGCTGCCACTTCTGAACGCCGGTCGAGGTTGATTCGAAAACGAGCGTGCCCGTAGTCGAAGCCGCGCCGCCGCAGGTCGGTTTGGTGACCTCCCCGATAATGCCGTTACCGGCGACAGTGGTCTGGATCCCCGCGCACTTGAAGGTTGCGAAGTGCCCCAAGCCTTCTGTGAAGGTGTTGTCGATCGCCTTCGGTGTGATCTGGATTCCGATCTGAGTGCTCGGCGACGCCTCTAGCCTGATGTTATGGAAGGTGACCGGCGTTGTTGCGGTAATCGTACCTTCCGGTTCGCCGACGTTCAGCGTGCCGGTGCATTTTACTCCGAGCGGACCCGTACAGCCGGTGAACACCAGTTTCGTGATTTTGCCTGTGGTTGCAGTTTCGTATGCCCCTGCGGTGCTGTTCGCCGTGCACGTTACCGTCAGGCCGGACGCTGTCAGCTTGGTAGTACCCGCGGTTGCGGTAAAGGTCGCATTCGTGGGGCTGATGTCCCAGACGCCCGCCGAGGCCACCGCCGGCAGCGCGTAGAGGAGGCCGCTGACGACGACAAGCGCCAACAGCATCGTTCTGTGCTTCATAATTGCCTTTCGTGAGTGCCGACCGGCTGAAGTTTCATGTGAGGCCGGAAGGCGTTTCCGAGGGGCGGCGGATTCGATGATTCGCCGCCCCTGCTTTCCGGGCTATCTCTAACTGAAAAGTTGTAGAACAGTCAAGAAATGCTGCGCGATCTTGGCCGAGGACATGTCGGGGATTGCTTTTCTAGCTGCAAACCACCTGGTTCGTGAATTTCGCCCTCGCAAAGTTGTGCCCCTGTCGAAGAAACGCGGTGTCAGGGGGTCGTACAGGCGCCCAGGCCGTAATCGGCTGCCATGCGCTTGTACTTGGCGGATTCGCTTTCGAACTGCTGGACGTCCGCTTCCCCAACGCCGCCATGGCCGGCCTGTTCCAGGTTTTTCTGCGCCTGCGACAAGCTGTCAATCATCGTGGCCAGCTCTTCGGCATCCGCTTCGGGGGCAGGGAGCTCTTCCAGTTCTTCGACTTTGTCGCCGACCGAAGGGACAACCACTTCTTCGATCGCCTCGGCAAAGTGGGCGTTGGGCCCCCCCGGATCAGCTTCGTACTTCTTAGACCAGGTTCCGTAGTCGGCGTTCCTGCTCTTCGAGTTTTCCATGCAGATGGCGGTCGCCTGCTTGATGTACTCCGCCTTGGTTAGTGGCTTCGAGACGGTTTCGTTCGCCGCGGTTCCGTCGCTTCCGGAGCTGCCACAGCCCAGAGCAAAACAAACCGCCGCCGCCATCCCGATAGCCGTGATCAGCCGATACATCTTCTCTTTCGCCTCCCAAATTCGTTTGCGTGAAAAGAAGACGAACGTACTGACCACCCAGTCTTTTTCAAAGCAAAAGCGCTACCGCGCGCGCGACAAGTTGGCGCAGGAAGGCGCTAAACGTGGGCGGCGCTCAGCTGCGCAGCGATCTGGTGGGACCAGTCTCTGATCTGGCCCCAGTCGCGCCGGTCGCGGAGCTCCTTCGGCGTTCCCTCGACCATCGCCTTCTCCATGAACCCCTGCGGCTCGGCCGGCAGGCAGCCGCCGAAGACGACGTGGTCCCTCCCGCCCAGCTCCTCTACCTTCTCGGCGACCTTCGGGGGCTCATTCCACTCGGGGTTGTCCTTCGCGGGATCGCCTACGGGGCCGGAGCTGAACACCCAGAAGGGGATCTGCTTCAGGGCCTTGCGGTGCTTCTTGAGGAAGTGGCGGGCGTCGCCGCGCCAGCGCTTCATGTAGACGGCGCTGCCTAGGACCACGGCGTCGTAGGGGTCGAGGCTCTGGACGTCCTCGGCCCGCTCGAGGCAGACGCCTAGGCCCTCGCGGCGCAGGGTGGCGGCGATCGTCTCGGCGATCTCCGCGGTGGAGCCGCGCTTGGAGGCGTAGGCGACGAGAACTGTCATCGCTTTCGATTCTGCCTTACTGGACAAGGTGTCGCATCGTGCATTCGCCACAGAAGGTACGGCGGTGAACTCCGCGCCAGGCAGGGCGCTACGTTGCGGCCATCACGACCAAGGAGATCGCCTCATGAAGCAGCGGGTCAACCTGATCACCCTTGGCGTCGGCGACCTCGCCCGCGCCCGGCGGTTCTACGAAGCGCTCGGCTGGAGCACCGGCGCCGAGCCCGGCGCCGACGTCGTCTTCTTCCAGGCCGGCGAGATGGTCGTCGCCCTCTGGGACCGCGCCCGCTTGGCCGAGGACAGCGCCGTCGAGGACGGCGGCGGCTGGGGCGGCGTCACCCTGGCGCTCAACTTCGACTCGCCGGCAGAGGTCGACGCGGTGATCGAGGAGGCCCGGGCCGCCGGCGCCCGGATCGGCCGCGAGCCGGCGGAGACCTTCTGGGGCGGCTACAGCGGCATCTTCCTCGACCCCGACGGCCATCCCTGGGAGATCGCCCACAACCCGCACTGGACGGTGACCGAGGACGGCGGCATCCGCCTCGGCTGAGCGGACGCCGCCCGACTGGCCGGTCAACCAGGACCCGCCGCTTCCCGGTAGCCTCACCGCCGACTTTCTACGAATCGAAGGAGAGGCGGAGTAATGGGACTTCTGGATGGGAAAGCCGCGATCGTCACCGGTTCGGCGCGCGGGATCGGCCGGGCCACCGCGGAGATGTTCGTCAGCGAGGGCGCGAAGGTGCTGATCAACGACCTCGACGCCGACGTCGCCGAGCAGACCGCAAGCGAGATCGACGGCGAGACCGCGGTCTACGCCGGCGACCTGACCAAGACCGGCGCCGCCGACGAGCTGGTCGCGGCCGCTGTCGACGCCTTCGGCTCGGTCGACATCTGCGTCAACAACGCCGGCTACACCTGGGACGGCGTCGCTCACAAGATGAGCGACGAGCAGTTCCAGGCGATGCTCGACATCCACACGATCGTCCCCTTCCGCGTCGCCCGGGCGCTCGCCCCGCACTGGCGCGAGGCGGCGAAGGCCGAGCGCGGCGAAGGCAAAGAGGTCTTCCGCAAGATCGTCAACACCTCCTCGACCTCGGGGATGATGGGCAACGCCGGCCAGGTCAACTACTCGGCCGCGAAGATGGGCGTCGTCGGGCTGACGAAAACGCTGGCCAAGGAGTGGGGCCAGTTCAAGATCAACGTCAACGCGGTCGCTTTCGGCTTCGTCGAAACCCGGCTCACCGGCGCCAAAGAGGCCGGCGAGGAGATGACCGCCCCCGGCGGCGAGAAGATCGAGCTCGGCATCCCCGAGCAGATGCGCCAGATGGCCTCGGCGATCATCCCGCTCGGCCGCCCGGCCACCCCGGAGGAGGCCTCCGGCCCGGTCCTCTTCCTCTGCTCGCCGCTCGCCGACTACATACACGGCCAGGTGCTGAACGTCACCGGCGGCATGTTCGGAGGGATGTACACCTGAGGACCGCTGCAAACCGGCGCCTGGCGGTGTCCTCGGGAGGCCGGGGCGGGTCACGCACTAACTAGTGCGCTCCCCTTCCGGCCCCCCTGCGTCCTAGCCAGGCTTGGTTTTCGCGCCCTCCCGTAACCATGCATTACCTGGACATCGCCGACCGCATCTGGCCGGTCCTGCGCCGCGCGATGGGCGCCCACACGTTCCTCTACCGGAGGACGGGTGGGCGCCTCGGTCACAAGATCCCCGGACTGCGGGGCCGCATGCTGCTGCTCGACCACGTCGGCGCCAAGAGCGGCATCCACCGCACCTCGCCGCTGCAGTACATCGCCGACGGCGAGAACGTCGTCGTCATCGCCTCCAAGGGCGGCTTCCACAAGAACCCGGCCTGGTTCTACAACCTGATGGCGAACCCGGACACGACGGTCCAGATCGGCAGCGAGCACCGGGCAGTCCACGCGCGTGAGGCGAAGCCCGAGGAGCGCGAGCGCCTCTGGGCCAAGGCGGTTGCGATCTACCGCCCCTACGAGGACTACCGGGCCCGCGCCCAGCGCGAGATCCCACTGGTGGTGCTAGAGCCTCGCTAACGAGTGGAGAGTTGACCTCGCTATAGGCAAGCTAACTCTCCACTTCTTACTTCGAGCGGCGCTCCTCGGCCACAGGGGTGCCCGCGTCGTCGGCGATTGCCTCCGGCGGCCAGGGGCCGGCCCAGTTGTCGCGGGCGCCGTCGATCGTGATCGTCGTGCCCGAGTAGAAATCACCGGCTGGGGACGCTAGGTAGGCGACGAGCCAGGCCATCTCCTCCGGGCGGCCGGCGCGGCCGATCGGGATCGAGCGCTCGAGGTTGTCGACGACCACCTGCGGATACTTGGTCAGCAGGGTCTCGGTCGCGAACTGGCCGGCGGCGAGGGCGACGGTCTTGATCCCGAACCGCGCCCACTCGACCGCCAGCGTCCGCATCATGTTCTCGACCGCGGCGCGGGCGGCGCCGGAGTGGACCATCCCCGGCATCCCGTTGTGCGGCGAGAGGGTGACGCTCAAGACCTTGCCCTCCCCCTGCGGGATGAAGGCCTTGGTCGCGGCGGCGTGGGTCATCAGCCAGGTCCCCATCACGTTGAGGTCGATCACCGTCTTGAAGCCTTTGGGGCTGATCGCCTCCGCGGGGCTGAGGAACTGCCCACCGGCGTTGTTGACGAGGACGTCGAGGCGGCCGTGGCGCTCGAGCAAGGTGTCGAAGAAGCGGCCGACCGGCTCCTCCTCGCGGATGTCGAGGCACTCGTGCTCGAAGGATCCCGGCAGATCGGCGGCCAGCGCCGCCGTCTCCGCCAGCGGCTCCTCGCGCCGCCCGCAGGCGACGACGGTGGCTCCGAGCCGCGCCAGCTCCAGCGCCGTCTCCCGGCCCAAGCCGCTGCCCGCGCCGGAGACCGCGCAGACCTGTCCCTCTAGAAGACCGTCCCTGAACACCCGCGAACGCTTGCTTTCAGCCATCGGCGGCCAAGCCTATAGCCGCACCGAGCCGCAAGAATCCCCTCCACGATGGGCATCAGCGTCGAACCCCACCCCCTGCACGAGCCGCTTGCCGGCGGCACCCGCGGCGCCACGGTCGCCGTCGAACCGATCGTCGCCGGCCACGTCGAATGGCCGCGGGCGATGATGGTCAGCCCCGGCGGCCGGATGATGAGCGCCAAGCTGCTGCGCGCGCTGATGACCAACAAGGACGCGGTCGCGGTACCGGTCCCCGCCTTCCTGATCCGCCACCCGAGCGCCGGAGCGATCCTCGTCGACACCGGCCTGCACCCCTCGATCGCCACCGACCCGAGCGAGAACTTCGGCTCGCTAGCCACCCGGTTCAGCAAGATCACCCTGGCGCCCGGCGAAGACGTGCCCTCGCAGCTGCGCAAGCGCGGCCTCGAGCCGGGCGAGATCCCGATCGTGGTCATGACCCACCTGCACCTCGACCACACCTCGGCGATCTCCGAGGTCCCGAGCTCGACCTTCGTCGTCTCGGAGACCGAGTGGCAGGCGGCCGCGCACGGGCCGAACCCGCTGATGAACGGCTATCGCCGCGCCCACTTCGACTTCGCCTTCGAGTACCGCACCGTCGACTTCGACCGCGCCGACATCAACTCCTACGCCGGCTTCGGCCGCACCTTCGACCTCTTCGGCGACGGCTCGATCCGCCTCGCCTTCACCCCCGGCCACAGCGCCGGCCACATGTCGGTGATCTGCCACCTCGCCGAGCGCGACTTCGTGATCGGCGGCGACTGCGTCTACCTGGCCGCCCAGCTCGACGGCGGCGAGGCCGGCCCGCCGCGCCCCCAGGACGCCCACAACTACCGCCGCTCGCTGCAGGAGCTGCGCCTCTTCCGCCGCCAGTTCCCCGACGCGATCGTCACCCCGGGCCACGATCCCGACTTCTATGCCGGGATCGAGCAGCGCTACGAGTGAGCGCGGCGTCCCGCCGCCGACAGCCGCTCGTACATCTCCCGCACCCGGCCAAACACCTCGGTCGCAACCTCGAGCTGGCGCTCGCGGCTTGGCTCCTCTTCGACCGGGAAGGTCAGCGGCTCGCCGAACTGGACGGTGACCTTGGGGAAGCGCAGGCGCTTCCACTGGCGGGCGCGCTCGGAGCCGTAGATGCAGACGGGGACGATCGGGGCGCCGGTTTCCAGCGCGATCCGGCCGATCCCCGGTTTCGGCTCGCCCAGCTGACCCGAGCGGGAGCGGCCGCCCTCGGCGTAGACGAGCAGCATCTCGCCCTGGTCCACGAGGATGCGGGCGGTCTCGATCGCCACCTCGTCGTGGTGGCCGCGGCGGACCGGGAAGACGCCGCCGTGCTTGTAGATGTAGGTGAGGACCGGCGGGCCGAAGAGCTGCGATTTGGCCATAAAGCGGATCTTCCGGCGCAGGTAGACGCCGGCGAAGAAGTGGTCCATCTGGCTGAAGTGGTTGGGCGCCAGGACCAGCGGCCCCCGCTTCGGCACGTTCTCGACGCCGATCGCCCGCACCCGGTAGATCAGCAGCGTCGGCAGCGTCAGGACGATGCGGGCGAGGGTGTAGGTCCAGCCGACCCCCTTGCGCGCCGCCTCGTGGAACGGCGTGAAGTACTCCGCCGGGCGCGGGTCCTTGTAGACCTGTGGCTTCATCTCGGCCATGAGCGAGGGCGGCGAGGGCGGTCGCCGTGAATCTGCCTACCCTCCCTGCGGCGGCGAGTTACGCCCAGCCGCGCGAGCGCTCGACCGCCCGCCCCCAGTCGGCCAGCAGCCCCTGCCGCTGCGCCTCAGCCATCCGCGGCTCGTAGCGGTCGGCCTCGCGCCACATCTGCCCCACCTGGTCGAGCGACCAGACGCCGGTGGCGATCCCGGCCAGATAGGCGGCGCCGAGCGCGGTCGTCTCGGCGATCTCCGGGACCGAGACCGGCGCCCCGAGAACGTCGGCCTGGAACTGCATCAGCCAGCGATTGACCGTGGCGCCGCCGTCGGCCCGGAGCAGCTCGAGCCGCTCGCCGCAGGCCGCCTCCTGCGCCCGCACCGCGTCGACCGTCTCGTAGGCGATCGCCTCCAACGCCGCCCGCGCCAGGTGGGCGCGACCGCTGCCGCGGGTGAGGCCGACGATCGTCCCCCGCGCGTAGGGGTCCCAGTAGGGGGAGCCGAGCCCCGTCAGGGCGGGGACGAAGTAGACGCCGTCGTTGGAGTCGAGCGAGGCGGCGAGCGCCTCGGTCTCCCCCGCCGCCTCGATGATCCCGAGCCCGTCGCGCAGCCACTGCACGGCGGCGCCGGTGACGAAGATCGCCGCTTCCAGGGCGTAGGCGACCTCCTCGCCGCTGCTCGCGGCGACCGTCGCCAGCAAGCCCTCAGGAGCCGAAGGCACCTCCGGGCCGCTGTTGAGAAGGACGAAGCTGCCGGTGCCGTAGGTGTTCTTCGCCATCCCCGGCAGGTGGCAGGCCTGGCCGAAGAGCGCCGCCTGCTGGTCTCCGGCCACCCCTGCCACCGGCACCTCGCCGCCGAACACGGACGTCGTCCCGTAGACCTCCGAGGAGGGGACCGGCTCGGGAAGAGTCCCCTGGTCGACCCCGAGCAGCCCGCAGAGCTCGTCGTCCGAGGTCTTCGGCGAAACCGACCCGAGCCTGTTCGGCCGCCCGATCCCGATCGCGGGTGTCGCGGGCGACCAGCAGGCGGCGCTCTTCGGCCAGGCGTGCTTCGCGCCCGGCATGATGAAGAACACGTACGGCACCGGCTCGTTCGTGCTGCTCAACAGCGGCGACGAGGCGCCGCAGCCGCCGGAGGGGCTGCTCACGACGATCGCGTTCGCGATCGGGCAGCGGACGATCTACGCGCTCGAGGCGTCGAT
>DASTGL010000104.1:0-2070 GCA_035719145.1 Solirubrobacterales bacterium | reverse complement strand
GTTATTCCTACCTGCAGATGCTCACCACCCCTCGCGTCGCCGGAGAAAAACTGGCCGAACAAGGACTCGACGACGAGCGGCTTGTCTGGATCCCAACGGACCTCTTCGATGAGGCCCGGGACGCGGCCGACCCAGATGAGTTCGAGCGACAGACCTTCGAGCGGTTGATCCGTGCTGGCCTCAAGACCGAGGCGTAGCGGGCGTCACCCCCTGAACCAACGCCGCTCCACCCACTCGGCGATACGCGGCCAGTAGAGCATCAGCAGGACGATCGCGACGACCAGCGCTATCGCCAGCCAGCCGCCTCTGGAGATCTCGCGGAAGAGGAGGTGGCGGCCTAGGGCTAGGGGCACCTAGGCAGAGTAGGAAGTCAGCGCCGGGGGCCGGTGTTGCAGCCGTGGTCTCTGCCCCAGCCGCGTTGGCCGTTGCAGTAGTCGTAGCCGGCGCCGCCGTAGAGCTGGTCGGCGGCGCGGCCGCCGTAGAGGCGGTCGTTGCCGGGGCCGCCGTGGCAGCCGTCCTGGCCCGGTCCCATGATGCAGAGGTCCTGTCCGCGGCCGCCCCAGCAGCCGTCGCTGCCGGCGCCGTGGTGGCAGAAGTCGTTGCCGCCGCCGCCGACGCAGTCGCTGTTGCGGTTGCCGGTGATGCAGACGTCGTTGTTGCCGTTGCCGATGCAGCGGTTGCGGCGCGAGCCTTCCGAGAAGCAGATGTCCCGCTCGCCTTTGCCGACGAACTTGTCCGAGCCGCGGCCGAGGTGGACGACCAGCGGCAGCGGCAGGGTCTTCGTCACCTTGACCAGATCGCCGCGCGGGCCCATCTTGATTTCGATCGCGCCGACGCCCCGGGTCGAGCAGACGGCCTTGCGGTGCCCCTTGGTGAAGTGACAGCCGCGCGGATGGTGGTGGGTCATGTTGCCCTTGACCACGATCTTGTTGTGCCCGCGCGGGTGCAGGCGGAGCGTCGACCCCTTGTGGGAGCCGAAGATGACAATTTTGGATACAGACGTGGCGGCGGACGGCAGGACCGCAAGGAGGGCCACTGCCGCCAGGGCGCCGACCAGCAACCTGCGGCCGGGGGTCAAGAGCATCGCGGGCATATTAATCATGTGTATCGGCTAACAAAACCGAGACCTGAAGATCACACGCGAATTTGTGGCGGTTTTGGGAGAGAAAGTCGATCTATTGCGAGGCTGCGCGGAGCGAGGGCGGTCTTGGCCAGCCGCCCCCGCCGCCCTCAGTGCTTCTTGCGCTTCTTCTTCCCGCCGCACTTCGCCTTCAGCAGCGGGTGGGCTTCGTAGCGCTTCCCGTTCTGGCCGGTGTAGGTCGCCCTGGCCCGATGCTGGCCGCGGCAGATGTTCGTGCTGTTGACGAGGAGGCCCTTCTTGCCTCCCTGCATTTCCAGCGTGAACTTGGTCACCGGCGCGTCCGGCACCGCTTCGAACGAGTTGCGGATGCCGCCGTTGACCGAGTCGATCCGGCCGTCGAGGTTGATGTCGACTTTGCCCGAGTGGAGCGCCGCGACCAGGTCCGGCAGCGGGTGATTGGACGAGCGCAGGTAGACCGGCCCGCTCAGCGGTTCGTCGAGCAGCGGCGTCACCGCCTTGACCCGGCCGTAGACCGAGCCCTTCGGGCACTGTTCCCCGTTGCCGCCGCCGGCGTTGAACTGGACCCTGGTGCAGATGGTCCTGATGTGGCTCTGTTCGAGGAACTCGGAGTGCGGCAGGGCGACGACCGCGGCGCGGATGTTCGCGTCCCCCTTACGGGCCGTGAGAACGGCCTTGAGGCGAGGATTCGCCGTGCGCTTCGTCCCGCCGCTGAGGCTGAGCGAGAGCTTCGGCTTGAAGCCGAGGCTGGCGCAGTCGGCGGCCTGGAAGGGCGAGGAGACGTTGACCGCCGAGAGCCCGGAAACGGAGGCCGAAGCCGTCATCCGTTCGCAGTTGGTCGGGTTGAGGATGAAGTCCTTCCGATCCACATTGATCCGGATGTCCCGGGCGTGGACGACGATCCCCTGCAGGATGTGCGGGATCGGGTCCGAGCTCGAGCCGTCGGTCGAGACTTCGGCGGTGACCGGATC
>DASTGL010000103.1:0-9721 GCA_035719145.1 Solirubrobacterales bacterium | reverse complement strand
CGGCCATTTCGAACCCATCCGCACCAAAACCCCCGCATACACGTAGGCTTACGACCTGAAAATGGACGTACTGGTCCTCATTGACAAGCTGGACGACGTCGTCCACAACGCCCGTCCCGTCCCTCTGACGGATCAGGTGCGCGTGGATCGCGAGGAGATCTATGACCTCCTCGATCAGATGCGTGCCACGATTCCGGAGGAGATCAAGCAGGCGCGGTGGATCGTCAAGGAGCGCCAGGAGATGCTGGCGGAGGCCAAACGCGAGGCGGAGCGGATCGTCCGCGAGGCCCGCGAGCAGCAGGCCCGTCTGATCTCCGACGAGGAGGTCACCAAGCAGGCCGAGCGCGCCGCCGACGAGATCGTCGAGGACGCCCGCACCCGCGAGCGCGAAATCCGCCTCGGCGCCGAGGACTACGCCGACGAGATCCTCAACACCCTCGAAGTGAACCTGCAGAAGTTCCTCGCCGCCGTGCAGCGCGGCCGCGACCGGCTCGCCGGGCGCGAGGAGGAACCGCAGCCCGAGCTCGACCAGCAGCCCTAAGGGGCTACTCGAGCTTTAGGTCTTTCAGGGCCGACCAGCGTGGGTCGGTCGGTGCGTCGTGCTGGTGCGGGTTGTCGTTGAGGCTCTCGCCGCAGACGGGGCAGAGGCCGGCGCAGTCGGGCCGGCAGAGGATCCGGGTCGGCAGGGCGAGGATCGTCGCGTCGTGGGCCCAGCGGCCGATGTCGAGCTCGTCGTCGTCGACGTAGGGGCTGCGCAGTTCCGGATCGTCGGTCCCGGCCTGGTCGACCTCGCGCGCCTCGACCTCGAGGTCGAGCTGCCCCGGCTCGAGGCAGCGCATGCACGGACCCTCGAGGTGGACCGGGAAGTTGAGCCTGAAGGCGAAGCCGTTGCTGGGCCGGGAGACGTCGAGCCGCACCGTCGGCGCCCAGGGCTCGGGTTTGTAGGTCTGGCCGGCGAGCTCGAACGGCTCCAAGGCGACCGGCACTTCCAGCCGCTTGCCCTCGCCGTGGGCCAGCGAGAGGCGCGACAGATCGATGATCGTCATCGGCGCTTGCGCCATTTACGCACCTCCGCTGCCTAGGGGACTTACGATGAACGACCCCACCGAGGTTACGGAATGGCGCAATTCCACTGGAAACCAGACACCTACCCGGAGCTGATCCGCTCCGAGGTCCCCCGCTACGACGAGCTGCAGGAGCAGGCGATCGCGGCGATCCCGTTCCCGCCCGAGCGGGTGCTGGAGCTGGGGATGGGGACCGGGGAAACGACCAAGCGGCTGATCGAGGCCTATCCCGACGCCTGGGTGATCGGCCTCGACGCCAGCGCCGACATGGTCTTCCGGGCGCGCGAGGTCTACGACGACGTGCAGCTGGCGCGGATGGAGGACCCTCTGCCCGAGGGCCCCTGGGACCTGGTGATCGGCGTCCTCTCGATCCACCACCTGCGGGCCGAGCAGAAGCAGAACCTCTTCCGCCAGGTCCGCGAGCACGCCCGCTCCTTCGTGATCGGCGACGTCGTCAAGGCGGACAAGCAGGTGACGCCGATCGACGAGGGGTATGACTTTCCGGAGAGGGCAGGCGATCTCGCGGAGTGGTGTGGGGGAGAGATCACCTGGCAAGCGGACGACCTGGCGGTGGTGCGGGCGGTCTACTAAGGCCCGAGCCCTGTACCATCCCGCGACCGATGGCCGTACCGAAGAAGAGAACTTCCAGCGCTCGCAGGGATAAGCGGCGGGCTCAGCACAAAGCCGGGCAGCCGAACCTGAACCGCTGTCCTCGCTGCCATAGCCCGCGGTTGCCGCATCGGGTCTGCCCGACCTGCGGCACTTACGCTGGGCGTGAGGTCGTTGCGCAGCGGATCGCCGACCCGACGGCGCCTCACACTCACGAGTAGGTCGTGGCGCCTGCGCGCCCGGTGACTGTCGCCCTCGACGGGTTCGGGGCGGAGCAGGGGTTTGACGTGCTTGCCGAGGGCGCTCGTTTGGCTGCGGCTGACGGGATCGGTGTGCGGGTCTTCGGGCCGCAGCGAGCGCTTGGGCTTTCGGGGGTTGAGGGGATCGAGGTGGTCGATAGCACTGAGGCGATCGCCAACGACGAGGACCCGGTGCCAGCGGTGCGGGCTAAGAAGGAGGCCTCGGTCGTTCGCGCCGCTCGCGACGTCGCCGAGGGCAACTCCGCCGCGCTGGTCAGCTGCGGCTCGACCGGCGCGACGATGGCGGCGGCGACCTTTGGGCTGCGGCGACTCAAGGGCGTGCAGCGGCCGGCGCTGGCGGTTCAGGTCCCGGTGCCCGGCAAACCGGTCCTCTTCCTCGACGTCGGCGCCAACGTCGAGGTCCGCGCCCAGCACCTGGTCCAGTTCGCCTTCCTCGGCGCCGCCTTCAGCGCCGCCGTCCTCGACGTCCGCGACCCCTCGGTGGGGCTGCTGACGGTCGGCGAGGAGGCGGGGAAGGGACGCGAGGAGGTGGTCGAGGCGCATCGCCTGCTGAGCCAGGCGCCGGGCATCTGTTTCGCCGGCAACGTCGAGGGGCGCGACCTTCCCGCCGCCAAGGTCGACGTCGTCGTCACCGACGGCTTCACCGGCAACGTCTCGCTGAAGCTCCTGGAGGGGACGGCGAAGACCGTCGCGACCGCGGTCGGCGACGCCGCCCGCTCCAACCCGATCGCTGCGGTCGGCGGTCTGCTGCTGAAACCAGCGCTGAACGGGCTGCGGCGCGAGCTGCACCCGGACACCACCGGCGGCGCGATCCTGCTCGGCTTGCGCGGGATCGCCGTCGTCGGCCATGGCAGCTCGGGCGCCGAGGGGATCGCCAACGCCGTCCGTCTCGCCGCCCGCTGCGCCGAGGTCGACGCGGTCGGCCGCACCGCCGCCCTGCTCGCCGAGGGCGGCGCCGGGCGGGGTGCTCTTGCCGCCGAAGGCGACGCGTAGCGGCCGTGATAGACAATCCGACTAGATGAACCGCGAGGAAGTCCTCACCCTGGTGCGCGAGCATCTCGCCGAGGAGCTCGAAGTCGAGATCGGGCGGATCGACGAGACGACCCGCTTCAAGGAGGACCTCGACGCCGACTCGCTCGACCTCTACGAGCTGGTGATGGAGCTCGAGGACCGCTACGGGGTCAGCGTCTCCGAGGAGCAGGCGACCCACATCAAAACCGTCGGCGACGCCGTCGGCTTCGTGCTTCAGCACGCGCCGGCCTGAGCCGTTGGCGACGGAGCAGGACTCAGCCGTTGCCGCCCTCTCGGAGCTGATCGGCGAGCTTCCCGAGGACCTGCGCCGCCAGGCTCTGACCCACTCCTCCTGGACCGAGCGCCGAGTCGACTCCTTCGAGCGGCTCGCCTTCCTCGGCGACAGCGTCCTCGGCCTCGCCGTCGCCACCCACGTCTACGAGAACTTCGAGCAGCTGGCGGCGGGAGGCCTGACCAAGGTCCACAACCAGGCGGTCAGCGGCGTCTCCTGCGCCGACATCGGCCTGCAGCTGGGGGTGCCGGAGATGCTGCGGGCGAACGAGCCCGAGGAGTTCGTCGGCGCGATCCCTGCCTCGGTCCTGCTCGAAGGCGGCCGGCCGCTGCCGGAGGCGACCGAGGCGCTGATCGGCGCCTGCTACGTCGCCTTCGGCTTCGAGCGCACCGCTGCCGCGGTGGCCGAGGCCTTCGAGCCGCGGATCGAGCTCGCCTCCGAGACGCGGATGGATTTCAAGTCGGCGCTGCAGGAGCTCCTGGCCCGGCGCGGGGCGCGCGTAACCTATGAGGTGGTCGCGGCGACCGGGCCCCCGCACCGGCGAACCTTCGAGGTAGCCGCGATCGTCGAGGACGAGCAGGTCGGTTCGGGGAAAGGGCGGAGCAAGAAGGCGGCCGAGCAGGTGGCCGCCGAGGAGGCTTTGGCGCATCTTGGGGGTTAACCGCCCCGTCGTTGCGTCCGAGCCGGTCGGGAGCCTTTGGGGGATGCAAGGAGCGCGCGGATGTATCTGAGGTCGATCTCGATGAAGGGGTTCAAGTCCTTCCCGGAGCGGACGACGCTGGAGTTCTCGCCCGGCGTCAGCGTCATAGTCGGCCCCAACGGCTCCGGCAAGAGCAACATCACCGACGCGGTCCTCTGGGCGCTCGGCGAGCAGAGCCCGGGGGCGATCCGCGGCGCCTCGATGCAGGACGTGATCTCCGCCGGCGGCAAAGGCATCAGCCAGCGCCGCGCCGCCGAAGTCGAGGTGACGATCGACAACTCCGACGGGCGCGCCGCGACCGATTTCTCCGAGATCGCCGTCGAGCGCCGGCTCGACCGCGCCGGCGACAGCGGCTACCGGCTGAACGGCGCCCGCTGCCGTCTCGCCGACGTCACCGACGTCCTCTCCGACACCAACCTCGGCCGCGAGATGCACTCGGTGATCAGCCAGGGCCGGGTGGAGACGATCGTCCACTCGAAGCCGCGCGAGCGCCGGCTCCTGGTCGAGGAGGCCGCCGGCCTCGGCAAGCACCGCAAACGGCGCCGCCGGGCCGAGCTGAAGCTGCGCTCGGCGCGCGACAACCTCGACCGGGCGCTCGACGTCGAGCGCGAGGCGCGGGCGCGGCTGCGGCCGCTGAAGCGCCAGGCGCAGGCCGCCGAGCTGGGAGCGCGGATCGAGCGCGAGGAGCTGGGGCTGCGGGCACAGCTGGTCTCCGAGGAACTGCGCTTCGGCGCCGACCGCGCCGCCGCCGCCGAAGAGGCGGCGAAGAAGGCGCGGGCGGTCCGCGGACAGCTCGAGCAGCAGCTGAGCGAGGTCTCGCAGCGGCGCTCGGCCGCCGAGGAGCGCTTCGCCGCCCGCGACCGCGAGCGCACCCAGGCCTGGGGGCTGCTGACGAAGCTGCGCTCCGATCAGGAGCGGGTCGCGGTGAGGGTCGCCAACCTCTCCAGCCGCGAGGCCGAGGTGGAGGCGGGGTTGGAGCGGCTGCGGGTCGAGCTCGGGCCGCTGACTCTCGACGTCGGCCCCGGCAGCGCCCCCGGCGAGCGGGCGCGCAAGCTGGAAGAGGAGCTGGGCGAGATCGATGCCGGGTTGAGGACCGCCGGCGAGGGCTTGAACGTCGCCCGCTCCTCCGACGCCGCCGAGGCGGCACGCGAGGCGGCGCTGGGCGACGTTCGCGCCGGGGCCGAGCGCGCCTCCCGCCACGCCAAACGCGCCGAGGGCCTGCTCGGCGAGCGCCATCGCGAGGCGATGCGGGCGCGGCTGGCGGCGGGCGAGGCGCTGCTCGACGACGTGCGCAGCGCGCTGAAGGCGGCCGAAGCCGCCGGGGCGGCGATCCGCGGCCGGGTCGAGCGGATCGAGCAGAAGGTCGTCGGTGGCCAGGACGACGGCGACGAGATCGCCGCCGAGCTCAAGGTCTGCTCGCAGCAGGAGTTCGAGCTGCAGGCGGAGATGAAGAAGACCTCCGACGAGCTGACCCGGGCCGAGGTCGAGGCCGCCCACCTTGGCGACCGCCGGGCCGAGGCCGAGCGCGAGCTGGCCTCGATCGCCGAGCGGCTCGGCGAGGAGATCCCGCCAGCAGCCGAGGCGCTGACCGACGAGGCGCGGGGCGAGATCGACAAGCGGCTGGAGCGGCTGGAGCGGCGGCGGGCGCAGATCGGGCCGGTCAACCCGCTGGCCGAGCAGGAGTACGACGAAGCTCGCGAGCACGTCGAGGCCCTGCAGGCGCAGCGCGAGGACATCGAGCGCTCGATGCGGGAGCTGGAGTCGCTGATCCGCGACATCGACGAGGAGATCGAGCGCGCCTTCGAGGAGACCTTCGAGGCAACCGCCAAGAACTTCGAAGAGATGGTCGAGCACCTCTTTCCGGGCGGGCGCGGGCGCCTGCGCCGGGTCAGCCTGCGGCCGGTCCGCGACGAGGAGCGTCCGGCTGGAGAGCAGGAGGCGCCGACCGATGCCGAGCCCGAGCCGGAGCCCGAGGAGGAGGACGAGCAGCGCGACGAGCTCGGGGTCGAGATCGAGGTCACCCCGGCCGGCAAGTCGACGCGGAAACTGCAGCTGCTCTCCGGCGGTGAGAAGTCGCTGGTCGCGCTGGCCTTCGTCTTCGCGGTCTTCCTCGCCCGGCCGTGCCCCTTCTACATCCTCGACGAGGTCGAGGCCGCCCTCGACGACGCCAACATCGACCGCTTCCTGCAGCTGATCCGGCGCTTCTCCGACCGCGCCCAGTTCGTCATCGTCACCCACCAGAAACGGACGATGGACGCCGCTGACGTCCTCTACGGGGTCAGCATGGGCGGCGACGGTGTCACCAAGGTGGTCTCGCGGCGGCTGCCGCGCGAAGTCGCTGAAGACGCCGGTGAGGACGAAGCTCCGGGTCTTTCCGCGGTCGCCTAGCCTTAGCGGGTGGCTACGAGCTGGCAGGAGATCGTCGATCTGGGGGCGCGCAGCCCGAGCGCTGTCGCGACCGCGGAGGAGGAAGCGCCGGAGCAGCGCCGTGGTGTCTTCAAGCGGCTGCGCGAGAGCCTCTCGAAAAGCCGGCAAGCCCTGCAGGAGGAGATCTCCGCGAGTGTCTTCGACAAAATCGACGACGAGACTTGGGAGCTGCTGGAGGAGGCGTTGATCCTCGCCGACGTAGGGGCGCCGACCACGGCGGCCGTCGTCGAGCGATTGGAGCAGGAGGTCGAGTCGGGGGCGGTGCCGATGGATGGGATCGCGGTCCGCGACCGGCTGATCGAGATCCTCGCCGAGGTCGCTTCGACCGGTCGCGCGCCGATCGACCTCTCCGCCGAGCCCGCCGTGCTGATGATGGTCGGGGTAAACGGCACCGGCAAGACGACGACGATCGGCAAGATCGCCTGGCACCTGAGCAGGGAGATGGGGCTCAGCGTCATCCTCGCCGCCGCCGACACCTACCGCGCCGCCGCCGCCGAGCAGCTGGAAACCTGGGCCGAGCGCGCCGGCGTCGAACTGGTCCGCGGCGAGGCCGACTCAGACCCCGGCGCCGTCGCCTACGACGCGATCAACGCCGCCCGCGCCCGCGGCGCCGACGTCGTCATCGTCGACACCGCCGGCCGCCTCCACACCCAGAACAACCTGATGGACGAGCTGGCCAAGGTCCGCCGGGTGATCCAGAAGCAGATCCCCGAGGCCCCGCACGAGACCCTGATCTCGATCGACGCCACCACCGGCCAGAACGGCCTCCGCCAGGCCAAAGTCTTCTCCGAGGCAGTCGAGGTCGACGGTGTCGTCCTCACCAAGCTCGACGGCACCGCCCGCGGCGGCATCGCCCTGGCGATCGCCGCCGACCTCGGCATCCCGGTGAAGCTGATCGGCGTCGGCGAGACCCTCGAGGACCTGCGCCCGTTCGACCCGGGCGACTACGCGAAAGCGCTGCTGGCCGAGTAGCCCTCGCCGCCTGCTCTAACCTGCTCGGACATGTTCGACCAGCTCTCCGAACGCCTGCAGTCGACCCTCTCCGACGTTCGCTCGCGGGGGAAACTCAGCGAGTCCGACGTCGATTCGGCGATGCGGGAGATCCGCCTCGCTCTGCTCGAGGCCGACGTCAACTTCAAAGTCGTCAAAGCCTTCACCAAGACGCTGAAGGAGCGCTGCCTCGGCGAGGAGGTGATGTCGAGCCTCGATCCCGGCCAGCAGGTGGTGAAAATCGTCAACGAGGAGTTGGCGGGCTTGATGGGGGGCACCGGTGCCGAGTTGGCGATGGCCTCCAGCGGTCCGACCGTGATCCTGATGGCGGGCCTGCAGGGGTCCGGCAAGACGACCGCCTGCGCCAAGCTCGCCCAGTACTTCAAGAAACAGGGCAAAGAGGTCGCGCTCGCCGCCTGCGACGTCTACCGACCGGCCGCGGTCGAGCAGCTGGAGACGATGGGCAAGCGCGCGGGCGCCCACGTCTACTCGCGCGGAACCGAAGCCGATCCGGTCGACATCGCCACCTGGGCCCTCGACGAAGCCCGCGCCGAGCGCAAGGACGTCCTCGTCATCGACACCGCCGGACGCCTTCACATCGACCAGGACCTGATGGCCGAGCTGGCCAAGATCCGCAAGCAGACGCGACCCCACGACGTCCTCCTGGTCGTCGACGCGATGACCGGCCAGGACGCGGTCGGGGTCGCCGAATCCTTTGCCGAGGTCGCCGAGTTCGACGGCGTGGTGATGACCAAGCTCGACGGCGACGCCCGCGGCGGCGCCGCGCTCTCGGTCAAAGCCGTCACCGGCAAGCCGATCCTCTTCGCCTCGACCGGCGAGAAGATCGAGGACTTCGACAAGTTCCACCCCGACCGCATGGCCCAGCGCATCCTCGGCATGGGCGACGTCTTGAGCCTGATCGAGAAAGCCGAGCAGCAGGTCGACGAGGAGGAAGCCGAGGCGCTGCAGGAGAAAATGCGGAAGGACCAGTTCACGCTCGAGGACTTCCTCAAGCAGATGAAGCAGGTCCGCAAAATGGGGCCGCTGAGCGGGATCCTCGGGATGCTGCCGGGGATGGGGGCGATGAAGCAGCTGAAGAACGCCGACGTCGACGAGCGCGAGCTCGACCGGGTCGAGGCGATCATCCTCTCGATGACCCCGCGGGAGCGGGCCAACCCCGGGCTCATCAACGGCTCCCGGCGCAAACGGATCGCCAACGGGTCAGGGACCAAGGTCACGCAGGTCAACCAGCTGGTCAAGCAGTTCGACCAGATGAAAGTGATGATGAAAGCGATGGCCAACGGGCGGATGCCGACGCCGCAGCAGATGTCCCAGCTCGCAAGCGGGGGCCAGCGCGCACCGCGCCCGAAGATCAGAAGACGCTAATCTGCCCGACCCTATGGCAGTCCGAATCAGACTTAGACGCGTGGGTTCGAAGAAGAACCCGATCTGGCGCATCGTCGTCGCCGACAAACGCTCGCCGCGTGACGGGCGCACGATCGAGACGATCGGCCAGTACAACCCGCAGACCGAGCCCTCGACGATCAACATCGACGAGGAGCGCGCGAAGCATTGGCTCGAGCACGGCGCCCAGCCTTCCGAGACCGTGGCGACCCTGCTGCGCACCAAGGGCATCAAAGCCTCCGGCAGCTAGCCGGACCGCCGCGATGACCGAGCTGCTCGAGTTCCTCGTCAAGGCCCTCGTCGAGGACCCGGAGGCGGTCGAGGTCGAGGAGCTCGAAGAGGACGGCGACCTCATCTACGAGATCAGCGTCGCCGAGGGCGACCTCGGCCGCGTGATCGGCAAAGGCGGCCGGATCGCCAACGCGATCCGGACGATCGCCAAGGCCGCCGCGGTGCGGATCGACCGCCGGGTCATCGTCGACATCCTCGACTGAGGCCCTCCCGCCTCTTGCGGCTCGACGTCTTCACCCTCTTCCCGGAGGCCTTCGACTGGTTCCAGTCCCAGCGCTCGGTGCAGAACGCGCTGCGCGAAGGCAACGAGTTCCGCCTCTTCAACTACCGCGACACGACGCCCCTGGGTGCCGGTCAGGTCGACGATTCGCCCTACGGCGGCGGCGCCGGGATGGTGCTCCGGGTCGACGTCGTCGACGCGGCCCTGCAGGCGGCCTACGGCGAAGGGCCGCGGCCGCGGATCGTCCTGCTCTCGCCGACCGGGCCGGTCCTCGACGACCCGATCGCCGACGAGCTGGTCGCCGAGCCGCACGTCGCCCTGCTCTGCGGCCGCTACGAGGGCTTCGACGACCGCGTCCACCAGCACCTCGCCGACGACGAGCTCTCGATCGGCCGCTACGTCCTCGCCGGCGGCGAGCTGCCGGCGATGGTCGTAGCCGACGTCTTGATGCGC